>CAVJNH010000008.1:0-50296 GCA_963651005.1 Oscillibacter sp. MSJ-31 | reverse complement strand
CTCCAACGTGGTCTTTTCCAACATCCTCCTCGACTGCCGTCTCTGGAGCGACGTATGGTGGGGCAAGGCGGAGCCAATCTATGTCACCTCCTATCCCCGCGCCAACGGCAACCACAAGGATGCCAACTGGCGGTTCCCCAAGGGACAGACCGTCGGCCGGTGTGGTGAGGTAGCCCGGATTTACTTCAACAACATCTACGCCACCAGCGAGAACGGCTGCTTCATCGGCGGCGACACGCCGGACAAGGTACACGACATCCATTTCAACAATGTCCACCTGCGCCTGAAGAAGGTGACGGACTACGATGGCGGTGTCTACGACCGGCGGCCGTGCCGGGGCGACGGCTTCGTACAGGGCAAGGTGTACGGAGTCTATGTGGAACAAGCCTCGGCAGTCCGGCTGGATGGCTTGAAGGTACAGGCAGACCAGACGGTGGCGTATGGCGGCGAGGTCTACGGCCAGTAGTGCCCGACACGGAAAATTAACGGAAATGAAACCCCGGTGTAATGTGTAACACCTACCTTTGCACCCAATATTTACAAACTAAATAACAAAATTATGCAAACAGTACAAAAGACAATGGGAAGAAGCATGAAACGCGTCTTGTTTTCTTCCGCCCTTCTGCTGGTGAGCTCACTCACGTTTGCACAAAGCAAAGTCAGCGGCAACGTGACAGATGCCAATGGCGAACCGCTTGTCGGCGTAAGTGTCATTGAAGTCGGCACTCAGAATGGTGCAGTGACCGACATGGACGGTAACTACACCTTGAATGTGAAGCCTGGAGCCAAGTTGAAGATTTCATACATCGGCTTCACTCCGCAGACGGTGACTGCCGGTTCCAACAAGAAAATCGTGCTGCAGGAAGACAACACGACCCTGAACGAAGTCGTGGTAGTCGGCTACGGTACGATGCGCCGCAAGGACGTGACCTCGTCCATCACCACCGTGAAGGCTGAAGACCTGAACCGAGGTGTGTTCACCGACCCCGGACAGATGTTGCAGGGTAAGGTGCCCGGACTCGTGGTTTCTTCCACCGCAGACCCCAACGGCTCTCCCTCGATCACCTTGCGTGGTGCTTCCACACTCCGTACCGGAGCCATGTCGCCCTACTATGTGGTGGACGGTATTCCCGGCGTGGACATTTCCATCGTGTCGCCTGACGACATCGAGAGCATCGACGTGCTCCGCGATGCCACGGCCACGGCCATCTACGGTTCGAAAGCTGCCAACGGCGTAATCATCATCACCACGAAAAAGGGTGGAGAGGAGAAGACCAACGTGACCTACAACGGTTATGTGGCTTTCGACAAGATTCGCAACACCTACGACGTTTGTACTGCTGACGAATTGCGCCAGTATGCCAAGACCAACAATGTCACCTTGAAAGACGGCGGTGCCAATATGGACTGGCAGAAAGAAGTGCTCCGCACTGGTATCAGCCACAACCACAACGTGGGAATCAGCGGCGGCAACGGCAAGACCAGCTACATGGTCAGCGCAAACCTCATGAAGCGTCAGGGTGTCATCAAGATGACGGGTATGGATCGTTTCAATGTCCGTTCGTTGGTGTCCACCAAGACGCTGAAAGACCATCTCACCCTGTCGCTCGGTGCCAATATGATGTACGGCAAGCATTTCGGAGTGCCCACAAGCGACGAGGGTGCTTCCGTGCTCGATGCCATGAACTACTACTCTCCCACCAATGCGATTAAGAATGACGACGGCACATGGACTTTGGGTTCCGGCTCAAAGAACTACAACCCGTTGGCACTGATGGAGGAGAACCTCTCGGAGACCATCTGGAAGCGCAACCAGTTCATCGGCAAGACCGCCCTCGAACTGTGGAAGGGCTTCTTCTGGAACGTGAACTATTCTTGGAGCAACTACCAGAGCACATACAGTGCCTACAATACCCACAACTCACAGCTTGAGGGTATCGGCAACAAGAACGGACAGGCCACCCGCAACACCTATTTCGGACGCGAACAGACCTTCGAGACCTACCTCAACTATGACTTCCAGCTCGGAAAGAACAAGTTCGGACTGATGGCCGGTTACTCTTGGGAAGAGAAGAAGAACAACGACGGCTTCGGCCTGAGTGTGGAAGGTTATTACAACGATGCCTTGAAATGGTACAACCTGAACTACGCACAGACCCTCGTGAGTGTTCAGCAATCCGTTCAGAGCGGCTATCTGGAGAACATCCGCAACATCTCGTTCTATGGCCGTATCAACTACTCCTTCGACAGCCGCTATATGTTGCAGGCCACGATTCGTCGCGACGGATCTTCCGTGTTTGGTGCCAACCACCGTTGGGGTACGTTCCCCTCTGTTTCGGCAGCATGGAACATCACCGAGGAGAAATTCATGCAGAACCAGAACCTCTTCGACAACTTGAAACTCCGTGCCGGTTACGGTATCTCCGGTAATGCCATGGGCTTCGATGCCTACACATCTTATGCCACATACGGTGCTTCCGGTACCTTCACATACGACGGCAAGACCTACCGCACCTATGGTTCGACGAAGAATGCCAACCCCGACCTGAAGTGGGAGTCGACCGGCATGCTGAACATCGGACTTGACTTTGCATTCCTCCGTGGACGCATCAACGGTACGGTTGAAGTCTACCACAAGAAGACCAAGGACCTCATCTGGAGCTACCCCGTTTCGACGACCAAGTACATCTACGGCTGGATGGATGCCAACGTAGGCGAGATGACCAACAAGGGTATCGAGTTTACCTTGAACGCAGTGCCCGTACAGACCAAGGATTTCAGATGGAGCACGACCGTCAACCTGTCACACAACAAGAACACCGTTGACAAGATGCAGAACGAAATCTTCAGCACGACCAACCTGACCCAGGGCGACCCGAAGGTGGCCGGTGTATCTGCCGACGGTTGGACACAGAAGATTATGGAAGGTGAACCGCTCGGAACGTTCTACACCTACCAGTATGCAGGAACCGTTAACGGACGCTCGGAATACTATGTCCTCGACGAGAACGGAAACCGCACGGGCGAGACGACCAACAACCCCAGTCTGAAAGACCGCTCCATCACCGGTTGCGCACAGCCCAAGCTGAACGCTGGATGGAACAACACGCTGACCTACAAGAACTGGAACCTGAACGCATTCATCACGGGCGTGTTCGGCAACGACGTGTACAACAGCGCACGTGCCCACTACACCAGTGCCCAGATGTTCTCCGACGGAAAGAACGTGTTGAAGGAATTCCTCTCCAACCCGGCAGGCGATGCTTCCGGCTCGCTGCCTTCCGACCGTTACATCGAGAAGGGAACGTACATCCGTCTCCAGTCTCTGTCTCTGAGCTACACCTTCCGCAACTGTTTCAACGACTGGATTCAGGACTTGACCCTGTACGGAACGGCCAACAACCTCTTCACCATCACCAACTACAAGGGACTTGACCCGGAGGTGAACCTCGGTGGCATCGATCCCGGTGTGGACTATCGTTGGAGCCGTTATCCGCACACACGCAGCTTCATGATTGGCGTGAAGATCAACTTCGGCGGTGGCAAGCAGAAAAAGGCTGCTCCCCAGTATGTCGAGCGTGAGGTCATCAAGGAGGTTCCTGTCGTGAAGGAAGTGGTCAAGGAAGTGCCCGGAAAGGACAAGGTGACCTTCGTGCAGAGCACCTACGTAGTGACTTTCCCCGTGAACTCTGCCGAGATTGGCAATACAGCCGAACTCAACGGCATTGAGAAGGGTGCTAACGTCGAGATTGTGGCATACGCCTCTCCCGAAGGCAAGCCTTCCGCCAACCAGGAGCTGTCGCAGAAGCGTGCAGACGCTGTTGCCAAGTATCTGCAGGACAAGGGTGTGAACGTGAAGCGCATCATCGCCAAGGGTGCCGACACCGGACACGCCAACCGTATCGCTATCGTGACCGTAAAGTAAATAACCTTTAATCAGATTACAAGATATGAAACTCAATAAATTGTTTCTTTCGGCTGGACTGGTAGCCGTGGCTCTTTCCAGCTGTACCGATTTGGATGTCAGTCCGACATCACAGTACACAGAAGATCCCAGCAAGACTTCCGGGGTAGACCCCATGATTGTCGTTGAGGCCAAAATGGCGGATGTCTATTACCATCTTGCCGGTACGCTGGGGCGCCGTTACATGGAAGCCCAATGCCTCTCCTCAGACGAGTTTACCGGACTTTCCTTTCAGGGAGGTTATTGGGATAGTGGTACATACGCCCATCAATCGCTTCATTGCAGCTCTGCAACGGATGCCTCTCTTGATTGGTATGACGATGTGACCGCAGGCATCACCAAGGCCAACACCATTCTGGAGGAATTGGGTAGCGGTGCTTCTGCCGAGATGAAGGCTCCGGCACGCGCCATACGCGCCTACTACACCTGGATTTTGATGGATAGTTTTGGAGATACGCCCATATTGGAGAGCATTCCTGCTGAAGGCACTGTGGTTCAGCGTTCCCCGCGTAAGGAAGTGGCCGAATGGATCGAGAGCGAACTGAATGACATTATCCCGGCACTGACGGAGGATGTTACGGAGAATACCTACGGCAAACCGACCCGTTGGATGGCCGAGGCGCTCCTTGCCAAGCTCTATATCAACTGGGCTGTCTACACCGCTGAATCGGTGGATCAGTATGACGCTGCCACTGCAGCCAACCCCAAGCTGGACGCTTGTATCGAAGCCTGCGACGACATCATCAACAGCGGCAAGTTCAATTTGGGCTCGGTGGATTATCTCCACAAGTTCTCTTATGACAACGGATGGACCGTGGAGGACTTCATCTATGCCGTGCCTTACGATGCCATTAATCTTCAGGGAATGCAGTATGCACGCCCACGCACATTCAAGGAGTTGAAGAACATGCTTCCGAATGTCTATGGCTCAACGGAAAAGTTCACGCAGTCTTTCGGTGGCAACATCGTGGTGACACCTGAGTTTGCAAAACTCTTCTGTCTGGAGGGCGACATCCGCAACTACTGTATTCTCCGCGGGGATGTCTATATCCGCGACCCGAAGACTTTGCTTCCGACGACAGAGCCTTTCATGTATCAGGGATCACAGGTGCACTTCACGGAGGACATTACCCTTGCCAAGATTGACAACACCATTGATGTGGGCAATACCACACAGGCTTATCAGCAGGGTTGCCACTCCATCAAGTGGTTCCCCATCCCCAGCGACTACAACAATGGCCGTAACCAGTCCAACGACCTGCCGATTTTCCGCTATGCCGACATCTTGATGATGAAGGCCGAAGCTTTGACCCGTCAGGGAGCAAGCGGAGCCAAGGCACTCTTCAACCAGATCCGCACTTATGCCGGTGCACCGACGATTGCCGCCGAGCCGACACTGCAGGACATTTACGAGGAGCGTGGCCGTGAGTTCTTCGACGAGAACTGGCGTCGCAACGACATGATCCGTTTCGGTCATTACGAGGATGAGTTCTTCCCCCACTACAAGGACTTCCCGGATGCAAACTTCGACAAGCGTCATCGCATCTTCCCAATCAAGCAGGCTGTCCTCGACTTGAATGCGGGCTGGGAGCAGAATCCCGGTTACTAAAGGTATCTTGAATGGTAATATCATAGAGAGGGAGCAGCCGACGCTGCTCCCTCTTTTAGTATGCCCTCTTTTTTGTATCCATCTGCACTTTTCCCATAAAACATTTGGACAGTCAAAATAAAAAAGGTAACTTTGCAGCAGAATCAATTGTGATATTCCGACTAAACATACTACGAGATGGCAATAGACATTAAGATTATACCTACTCTTCGGGGAGAGGACGCATCCCGCTTCGTGGAGCGAGCTGATGAGGTCTTGAACAGCAACCGTCGATTGGATTTCTCCGCAAAGGTTGCTGAGGCTCGCGCCATTTTAAGAAAGGCAGGCTTTTAGAACATGGGATTCTTATTGGAGAAATGTAAACTTGTTAAATGGGATGGCAAGATACAGGAAACTTGTCATCGTTTTACCTGTGGCGATGACGATCTTGACGATTTCTTCCAAAATGATGCTATGCGTTATCAAAAAGAGTTGTTGGGAAAGACCTATTGTTTTATCTTGGATGAAAACCCAAAGACCATCGTTTGTATGTTTACACTGTCAAATGACAGCATCAGGGTGGATGTTATTCCAAATAATCGAGGACGCAAACTTTCACAAGACATTCCCAGAGAGAAACGTATGCGCAGATACCCAGGTGTGCTCATCGGGCGTTTGGGTATAAACGCCGCATTCCGAAACAAAGGTATTGGAACGGAACTTCTTGACTTTATCAAGTCGTGGTTTATTGATGAAGAAAACAAAACGGGTTGTCGTTTCTTGATAGTTGATGCTTACAATAGTGAAGCACCACTGGGTTTTTACATCAAAAATGACTTTTTGTTTTTGTTTTCTTCAGAACTACAGGAAGCCGAAAATCTTGGCTATGATTTGGCCAAAGCTTTACATACACGCCTCATGTATTATGATTTGAAGAAATTGACTTCACACGAGTAGACCCTCTTTTTCACAGTATTTTGGGTGTCTCACAGCCAACGAGGTTAACCTCACAGGCCGATGAGGTATATATTCAATGTCCGATGAGGTATACTCTCGATGGTCCTTGAGGGTATACCTCATTTTCCGACATGGTTGGCAGGTTGACTTTACAAGCTCTTTCCATCGCCTTACCCAAGCCTTACCCAAGCCCAAAAGAGCACTTTGGGTATGGCAAGGAGCAGAGTGCTTGCTTTCTGGTTGCTTTCTGATACGATGCTAAACATTGCTGTCAGGCTCTTGTCAAGGATTAAATCAAGGATTAAATCCATGACGACGACCGTCCGAACGAAAAGTTTTGCAACTATGCTTCTGTGGAAGTGAGATCGTTTTTTGCAAAGTTACAGGCAAAAAAATTGGTGGCGTTGCTAAAATTAGTTACCTTTGCACCGATGAACAAGAAAGAGAAACTGATTAAAGTAGGAGAGATAGAAAAATGGGAAACTTGAAGTATAAGGGCTACACGGGTAGCGTGGAGTACAGCGAGATTCACAGCGGTGCCGCTATGGCAGCCAGTAAGTCTGGCATCACCATCAACGCTTTCATCAAACGGGCGGTTGCAAAGGCTTTGGGTATAATACTTTGAGTTTTCGCTTTGTCTTTGGTTGCATCAGACCTTCAACCCCCTTTCCGGAGGAGTTCGCCCCTCGTCTCCATTGGCCAACTCGCAAAGATAATCCTTGGATTCGGAAAGCCATCTCCCCGACTTTTTTGCCTCTGGACTTTCAAGAGCAGCACTCCAAATCTCGCTTTGTGCTTCATCTTTTTGTCCGTCCGGCAGATTTGAAAAGAGGGATATGACTTTCATCTTTTCTTCTTTTGTCAGTATCTCTTCCGGGTAACGCGCCTTAGTCAATCTCACTGCGATGTTTATGAGGAACTTCTTGTCTTCCGAATCAAGGCGTGCGTTTTGTGAGGGCTCGGCTTTGGCTTTTCCCACAAATGAAGTTTTCCCTATTTCGTTCACACAGAGATTGTCGTCTATTTCTTTTATGTATGATTCCCGTACTCCACAGTCTTTCGCATACTGTCGCCAGTTGGAAACGACCTCTACGACATCATCAATAATGCCGTCCGCCTGTCTTATCCCCATTTTGTTGCCGACAACCAAAAGATCATTCCGCGTGAAGTGTTCCCGTTTCCCGTTCAACGAGAGCTGATGCTTATCGACCCATTGCCCTCCTTTCTTGTACGTGTAGCAGAGGTCAAATGCAGGAGCCATAGACCATTTACCTTTCTTGTCCATGAGGAAAGAGAAATTTTTTGTATGGTCGTCGTTGTTTCTGGATACAATATTAAAAACCATCCTACGGAAAAATTCATCCGATGCCTCCATCGGAAGTCCCAATCTACGGATAATACCGAAAATCTCCTCGTATGAATGTCGTTGGTCTCTGTCAAGGTGGGCAATCCCTGCCGCCGACTGTACGTGAATTTTTTCTCCGCTGTCAGTCCGGTCATAGCGTTTTGTCATAAAATGATGGTTGTCCCCTTCGACTAATAGTCTGCATTCGGTCATTTTGATTCCGCAATCCACCGCCATCTTGTGATAGGCATATTCCACATTGCCAATACCTTTTGCCTGTTTTTCCATGACAGACCCATGTTCGGTGTAGGAAGTTCCATCAAATTTAAGAATCCAATAATCGAAACCTTCAGGTGCTTCCACCTGGCCAGACCGCACCTCGTTGGTCTTTTCGTTGTAGGCGATAATGGCCTTTGGTTTTGCGCCACCCGCCGATGTCCCTACACGGAGAATGTCTTGGGCAACCTTATTCTCCTTCATCAAATATGTTCTCAAAGATTTTCTTTTTGTCAGGACATCCTCCGCCATCTGTCTCAGTTCATCGATATGTATTTCCGTAGACTCGTCAAGAATGGCAGCCGCTCTGCTTGGCTCAAACTCCAATGCGCCCATACCCCGCTTGCCCATGTAACACAAGCGGTCCAACGGAGTGATTCTGTTTGACGGCAATCCCTGTCGTTCAAACCATTCTGTAATTATTTGTTCGCCGTATCTGTCCGGCAGGCAGTCTGCAATCATTCCAGGCAGTCCCTTGAAACACTCGTTTTTGTTTCCGGGGAAGGAGAAAGTCCGTCCTCCCTGTCCTAACGGCATTGTTAACGGAGCCACTTCCAACCCACTATTCCGGAAGTCCTTGTCATACTCAAAGACGGCTGTTTCTGAAGCATCATCCCACACGAGCGAGCCGACCAGTCTCCCCCAAAGTTTTACATCTACAATCAAATTGTCCATATCATCCCTCCTTCTTATGCCTTATTCTCTGTCTCTTCTTTTCCTGTATCTTTCTCATCTGCATCGGGCTGATTCCCAGTTCCGGTATCAGGCCCTCAATGTTTTCAAGCATGCCCAGTGTTCTCAGGATACTGACCAGAAGAATTGTTGAGACAGGAAGTCCTTTTTCCAGTCTCACTACAGACCCAAGGCTTACTTTGGATTTTTCGGCCAATTCGGTTTGGGTCAACTCCATCCGCATACGATAGTCCTTTATCCGCAGGCCAAACTTTTTCAGTATTGCAGGGTCGCTTAATTCTATCCACATGATAATTGTTTTTGCAAAGATACTGAAAATTTCAATATCTTGCAAATAAAGCAATAAAAATGTGCGCAATTTGCAATATTTTAGGAAATATACGTGTTTGTGCCCCCAAAAAGGTGTTCACCACTGTGTGATGTCAGCATATTCTTTGATATGCTTCGCCATGTCGTCCTTGATGTCTGGAAAGAAGGTGCCTGTTCAGAACACGCAGGCGAAGGAGAGGAGGAGGGAGGAAGTGGCGGCGCGGCTGCGGGTCCATGCCGCATGGAACTGGAGACGCTGGAGGCAAAGCCCGGCACCGCAGGAGAAGCCGGCGGCGCGGTTGGCAGAAGCAGAGGCGAAGATGTCGTCCGCATCGGAGAGCGACGCGGCGTTGTCGCGCCGGAAATTATAGCCTGCCGCCACATAAATCCGGGAACTGAGGAACAGGTCTGCGCCGACGGTAAGGTGGCGGAAGAGCGGGCGATTCCAGTGCGTGAGGTCTGTCAGGGTGGCCGAGAAGCGCAGCGGAGCGTTGGCCAGCCGCTTGGAGAGGCCGACAGCCACCTCCGTGGGCAACGCCTCGCGCTCGCCGTCGTAGGTCTCCACCTCCGCACCGAGGCCGCGCACCGTGGCCGAAAGCGAGAGCAGCCGTTCGGCATCCATGTAGTTCAGTCCCAAGTCTGCTGCAAGGGCGCGGGCACGATATTCCGCAATGTGCGACGCGCAGTAGCGCAGCGTGAGGCCACCGCTCCAGCGGTCGGAGAGCAGATAAGCCAGTGAGGCCGCCAGCGCAATGTCCTTGGCACGGAAGGAACCCAATGCCGTGTTGGCCGCGTCCGTGCGCTGCATCTCGCCGTAGTCCGCGAGGCGCGCGCTGACCGCCCATGCCGCGCGCTCCCCCCACGTGTTCGTGTAGGCCGCCGTGGCCGTCTTCACTCCCTCCATGACGTTCATGTAGGAGAGGGCGAGCGAGTTTGCCGAGACGTTGCAGAGCAGTGCCGGATTATGGAACACCAGTGCCGCATCGTCGTCGTCGATACTGATGTTGTCGCCGCCGAGGGCGGCGGCGTGCGGCGCAGCCGGCAACTGGAGGAAGGCAAACGCCCCGTCGGCCGTGTCCTGGGCCCGGACAGCCGTCCCTTGGAGGACGAGGCCGACCAGCACGAGGAGACGCAAGGCGCGGCGTGTCATTGGCCGGCCACGGTTTGGCGGAAGCGGTCGAGCAGCCATTGCTGCTGTCCGTCGACCGTCATGAGCGAATTGTCGAGGAGCACGGCATCGGCTGCCGGGCGCAGCGGCGAGACGGCCCTGTGGCTGTCGATGTAGTCGCGTTCCTGCACGTTGCGTAGGATGTCCGCATAGTCCGCCGCCATTCCCTTCGCCGTCAGTTCATCGTAGCGACGCTGGGCGCGCACCTCGGCAGAAGCCGTGACGAAAACCTTGAGTTCGGCATCGGGGAACACCACCGTACCGATGTCGCGTCCGTCCATGACGACCCCCTTGTCCTGCCCCATCAGACGCTGCTGCGCCACCATGGCCGTGCGCACGAAGGGCAGTGCGGCGATGATGCTGACACGGGACGAGACCTCCATGGAGCGTATCTGCCGCTCCACGTCCTCGCCGTTGAGGAGCGTCTGCGGCGGACATTCCGCCGTGCCGGGGCGGAAGGCCACACGCACTTTCCCCTCGTCCAGGTCGCGCTGCAAGGCCGCGTCGTCCAGCGTCCCGTCCGGGGCGAAGAAGCCCTGCCGGAGCGCGTAGAGCGTGACACTGCGGTACATGGCCCCCGTGTCTACATAAACATATCCCACGTCGCGTGCGAGGCGGCGCGCCATGGTACTCTTTCCGCAGGAGGAATGGCCGTCGATGGCCACAGTAATCTTTCTCATCCGATTGTTGTATTTAGTGTTTTTTCTTTCAGCAGTTGCACCATGATGCGGGCGGCGGTGGCCGGAGCGCAGCGGTCGCCGAGGGCGCGCCGCACCTCGCCGTAGTCCTTCAACATCGTCTCGCGGAGCAGTCCGCCGGGAAGGATGGCATCGAGGCTGGTGCGGATGCGGTCGACGCTGAACGTCTCCGCCACCCGTTCCGGCACGACCTCGCGCCCGGCAATCAGGTTGACCAGCGAGACGAACGGCACATGGAGGAAGCGGCGGCGCAGGAAGCCCACGAGACGGGGCAGCGGCGTGCGGTAGCACACCACCTGCGGCACGCGGAAGAGGGCCGTTTCGAGTGTGGCCGTGCCGCTGGTGACGAGTGCCGCCGTGGCCGTGGCCAGCAGCGGAAACGTCCGGTTGCGGACCAGACGCGCCCCGGAGGTGCGGAGGAAACGGTCGTAGAACGAAGGCTCGATGCCCGGTGCGCCAGCCACCACGATGTCGTAGCGGTCGGCAAGATGGGCGGAAGCCTCCAACATGGCCGGCAGATTGTCCTTGATTTCCTGCCGTCTGGAGCCCGCGAGCAGCGCGAGGACGGGACGGCCGTTTTCAAACTCCCTGCCCAGAAAGTTTTTTTTCTCTGCCGAGAGCGTTGAAATTTCCCGGTCAGCGGCCTGGAACTCCGCCACCTCCTGTGCCGTCGGGTTTCCCACGTAATGGATGGGGTAATGGTGCTTCTTTTCAAAGAAGTCCACCTCGAACGGCAGGATGGAGAACAGCTCGTCCACGTCGCGCCGGATGTTCTTGATGCGGTACTCCTTCCACGCCCACAGTTTCGGTGCAATGTAATAGTAGACGGGCAGGGCCGTGTGTCGGCGCACGAAGCGCGCGATGCGCAGGTTGAAGCCCGGATAGTCCACGAGGACGACGGCATCGGGCTGCCAGCGGAGGATGTCCGCCTTGCAGCGGCGCAGGGCGCGCAGGATGGTGCGCAGATGGAGCAGCACCGGGACGAAGCCCATGAAGGCCAGCTCGCGGTAGTGGCGCACCATCGTGCCCCCCGCCCGCTGCATCTGTTCTCCGCCGACAAAGCGGAACTGAGCCTGGGCATCCTCCTTCCGGAGTGCCTGCATGAGGCGCGAGGCGTGGAGGTCGCCGCTGGCCTCGCCAGCTATGAGATAGTACTTCATCCGGTTGCGCGATTACGGTGTTTTGCGTGCAAAAGTACTAAAAAAGGTTGTAAAACGCCCCTTTTTCCCGAAAAATTCGTACCTTTGCACACCCTATACAATGAAAAAGGAGACTGAAAAATGGGAAAAATCATAGCACTGGCGAACCAAAAGGGCGGTGTGGGGAAGACCACCACCACCATCAACCTTGCCGCCTCGCTGGCTACGCTGGAGAAGAGTGTCCTGGTGGTGGACGCTGACCCGCAGGCCAATGCCTCCAGCGGCCTTGGCGTGGACATCAAGGAGGTGGAGTGTTCGCTCTATGAATGTATCATCAACAACGCCGACGTGCGCGACGCCATCTACACCACCGACATCGAGGGGCTGGACATCGTGCCGAGCCACATCGACCTGGTGGGTGCGGAAATCGAGATGCTGAACCTGGAGCAGCGGGAGCACGTGCTGGCTCGGCTGCTCGACACCGTGCGGGAGGACTACGACTTCATCCTGATTGACTGTTCGCCCTCGCTGGGCCTCATCACCGTCAACGCCCTGACCGCCGCCGACTCGGTCATCATCCCCGTGCAGTGCGAGTATTTCGCGCTGGAAGGCATCAGCAAGCTGCTGAACACCGTGCGCATCATCAAGAGCAAGCTCAACCCCGTGCTGGAGATCGAGGGCTTCCTGCTGACGATGTACGACTCCCGGCTGCGTCTGGCCAACCAGATTTACGACGAGGTGAAGCGTCATTTCCAGGAACTCGTCTTCAAGACCGTGGTGCAGCGCAACGTGAAGCTCTCGGAGAGCCCGAGCCACGGCCTGCCCGTCATCCTCTACGACGCGGAGTCCACCGGCGCGAAGAACCACCTCGCCCTGGCCAAGGAAATCATCGACAAGAACAAGGAGCAGGGACAACAAGGACAAGAAGGACAATAAGCATATCTCATGGCAGTAAAGAAGAAATACGACCGCAGCGTGCTGGGACGCGGACTCGACGAAATGGGAGCCGGACGGGGGCTGGATGCCCTGATCGACACCGGCAGCGTGCATACGCAGGGTTCGTCGAACCTCAGCGCGATAGACATCGGGCAGATAGAGCCCAACCCCAACCAGCCCCGCCGCGAGTTTGACGAAGCCGCCCTGCAGGAGCTGGCCGCCAGCATCAAGGAACTCGGCATCATCCAGCCCATCACCCTCCACAAGGTGGACGGCGGCAAATACCAGATTATCGCCGGCGAGCGCCGCTGGCGCGCCTCGCAGATGGCCGGACTGAAGACCGTGCCGGCCTACATCGTCACCGTGGACGACGAGAACGTGATGGAGATGGCCCTGGTGGAGAACATCCAGCGCGAAGACCTCAACGCCATCGAGATTGCCCTGGCCTACCAGACCCTGGCCGAGAAGAGCGGAATGACGCAGGCCCGCATCTCGGAGCGCGTGGGCAAGAGCCGCGCCGACGTGGCCAACCACCTGCGCCTGCTGCGGTTGCCCGCCCAGGTGCAGATGGCCCTGAAGGAACACAAAATCGATATGGGCCACGCCCGTGCACTGCTCTCCATCGACAGTCCGTCGGCACAGATCCGCCTCTTCAAGGCCATCCAGAACGGCGACTACTCCGTCCGGAAGGTGGAGGAAATGGTGCAGGACTTCAAGAGCGGCAACGACATCAAGGCCGGACGGCGGCGCATCGTCCCCGACAACAAGCTGCCCAAGGAGTTCGCCCTGCTGCGCGACCGCCTCTCCTACCACTTCGACACCAAGGTCAAGCTCAGCCTCTCGCCCAAGGGAACGGGCAAGCTCACCTTCGTCTTCGACAACGAAGAGCAGCTGGAACACCTGCTGAACGCACTGGACCGCTGCCACACCACCGAATCCCACGTTGAGACCGAATAGCACCATAGCCACACTGAGGGCGGCCGCCTGCACCCTGCTGATAGCCTGTTGCACCGCCGCCACCGCCCAGAGGCAACAGCCCCTGGCCCAGGACATCGTGCCCAACGACAGTCTGCCGGCCCTGAACGGAGACAGCCTCCTCACCCTCAGCACGGACAGCGTCCCGACGGGGAAGCAGATGCGGCGCGACTGGAGCACGTGGCGACCCGACCCGCAGCGCGCCCTTTGGCTGGCTCTCGTGCTGCCCGGAGCCGGCCAGATTTACAACCGGAAATACTGGAAGCTGCCCCTCGTCTACGGCGGCATCATGGGGTGCGTCTACGCCCTGACGTGGAACGACATGATGTACAAGGACTACTCGCAAGCCTACCTCGACATCATGGACGACGACCCCAACACCAACAGCTACAACAAGTTCCTGCATCTGGGAATGCAGATCAACAGCAGCAATGAAGAACGCTACAAGCAAATCTTCAAGAGCCGCAAAGACAAATACCGCCGCTGGCGCGACATGAGCTTCTTCGTGATGGTGGGCATCTACGCCCTCTCCGTCATCGACGCTTACGTGGATGCCGAGCTTTCCGTGTTCGACATTTCCAACGACCTCAGCCTGCGGGTCAGTCCCACGGTGATTCCCACCACCGGGGGCGGCCGGACGCTGGCGGCACAGTCGGTGGGCGTGAATTGCAGCCTGACCTTCTGAAGCCCAGAAAAGAAAAGACCAAGACAACGACAATGAACATAGACCTAAGAAGAACAACCATACTCCTCCTGTTGCTGACCACCCTGACCGTCGTCCGGGCACAGGGGACGGCGAGTGCCCTCATGGCAGACTCCCTCGTAGCAGACACCCTGGCCATGGATGCGGAAGACGAGCTGGTGGTCATCGACGACGAGACGGGACGACGGGAACTCATCCAGTTCCCGGAAGCCATGACCTACGACCTGGACAGCCTGTTGGGCGAATACATGGCGAAGACCTACCTCACTCCCGACACCTGCCACATGAAGGACGAGAACCCCGTCTACACCACCGCCGACTTCGTGGACCGGCTGCACCGACTGCCCACCGTGATGGAGATGGCCCACAACAACGTCGTGCAGCAGTTCATCGACCGCTACTGCACCCGTCTGCGCGGCACTATCGGCTACGCCCTCGGTGCCTCCAACTTCTATATGCCCATCTTCGAGCAGGCCCTCGACCTCTACCAGATTCCGCTGGAGCTGCGCCATCTGCCCATCATCGAATCGGCACTGAACCCCAAGGCCGTGTCGCGCGTGGGAGCTACCGGACTCTGGCAGTTCATGCTGGCCACCGCCAAGACCTACGGTCTGCAGGTGAACTCCCTCGTGGACGAGCGCCGCGACCCCGTCAAGGCATCGTATGCAGCCGCCCACTACCTGAGCGACCTGTACCGCATCTTCGGCGACTGGAACCTCGTGATTGCCGCCTACAACTGCGGGCCGGGCAACGTGACGAAAGCCATCCAGCGCGCCGGAGGGTCGAAGGACTACTGGCACATCTACCCTTACCTGCCGAAGGAGACGCGCGGCTACGTGCCCGCCTTCATCGCCGCCAACTACATGATGGCCTACTACTCGAAGCACAACATCTGCCCGATGAGCAGCCGGCTGCCCGCCCAGACCGACACGGTGGTGGTCTCGCAGAACATCCATCTGCAGCAGATTGCCGGCGTATTGGGCACGGACATCGAAGCCCTACGCGCCCTGAACCCGATGTTCCGCCGCGACGTAGTGCCCGGAGCCTCGCAACCCTACGCCATCCGCCTGCCCCAGGGCGACGTGAACCGCTTCATCGAGATGGAAGACTCCATCGCCCGCTTCCGCGTCGGCGAACTGCTAAGCAACCGACTGCAGGTGGAGGTGAACGACGAAGTGCCCACCTACTACCACAAGAGCAAACGCTACGTGAAGAAGAAAAGCAGCCGCTACACGAAACGGTCGAAGGCACGGCGCAGCAGGAAGGGCAGTGCACGGCGACGCCGCAGATGACCCTGCCGGCGAAGTGTGCCTATATATAAATAAGGTGTAACTCCAAGAGAAACAGCCAGACGACCATGGACGAAGACAAGAAAAACAGAGAGACCGCAGACAGCGTAATGGTGGACGGAGCGTTCCAACATCTGCTGGACACCTATCTGGCCTCGCGCCACCGCAAGAAGGTGGACATCATCACCAAGGCTTTCAACTTCGCACGGCAGGCCCACAAGGGTGTGCGCCGCCTGTCGGGCGAGCCTTACATCATGCACCCCATCGCCGTGGCACAGATTGCCTGCGAGGAGGTGGGGCTGGGTTCCACCAGCATCTGTGCCGCCCTGCTCCACGACGTGGTGGAAGACACCGACTACACCACCGAGGACATCGAGAACATCTTCGGCCCGAAGATTGCCCAGATTGTGGACGGGCTGACCAAGATCAGCGGCGGCATCTTCGGCGAACAGGCTTCCGCCCAGGCTGAGAACTTCAAGAAGTTGCTGCTCACCATGAGCAACGACATCCACGTCATCCTCATCAAGATTTGCGACCGCCTGCACAATATGCGCACGCTGGCCTCACAGCCGGCCAACAAGCAATACAAAATCGCCGGGGAGACCCTCTACATCTACGCGCCGCTGGCCAACCGCCTGGGTCTGAACCGCATCAAGTCGGAACTGGAGAACCTGAGTTTCCAGTATGAGCATCCGGACGAATACGCCCGCATCACCGAGAAGCTCGCCTCCACCGAAGCCTCGCGCCACGAACTGTTCGACCAGTTCACCGCCCCCATCGAAGAAGCCCTCAACAAGATGGGCATCCACTACGAAATCAAGGAGCGCGTGAAGTCCCCCTACTCCATCTGGAACAAGATGCAGACCAAGCACGTCAGCTTCGACGAAATCTACGACATTCTGGCCGTGCGCATCATCTTCACCCCCATCAAGCGCGAGGAGGAGGTCAACGAGTGCTTCAACATCTACGTGGCCATCTCGAAAATCTACAAGTCGCACCCCGACCGGCTCCGCGACTGGCTCAACCACCCGAAGGCCAACGGCTATCAGGCCCTGCACGTCACCCTGATGTCGAAGCAGGGACGCTGGATTGAGGTGCAGATCCGTTCCGACCGCATGGACGAGGTGGCGGAACAGGGTTTCGCCGCCCACTGGAAATACAAGGAGGGCGACGACGGCGAATACACCGAGGACGAGAACGAGCTGAACGAATGGCTGCGCACCATCAAGGAAATCCTCGACGACCCGCAGCCCGATGCCATGGACTTCCTCGATGCCGTCAAGCTCAACCTCTTCGCCTCCGAGATTTTCGTCTTCACGCCAAAGGGAGAAATCAAGACGATGCCGGCCGGCTGCACCGCCCTTGACTTCGCCTTCAGCATCCACACCTTCCTCGGTTCCCACTGCATCGGCGCGAAGGTGAACCACCGCCTCGTGCCGCTGAGCCACAAGCTCAACAGCGGCGACCAGGTGGAAGTGCTCACCTCGAAGTCGCAGCACGTGCAGCCCGACTGGATCAACTTCGTGTCGACCGCGAAGGCGCGCGCCAAGATACAAGCCATCCTGCGGCGCGACAGCCGCGAGATGCAGAAGCGCGGCGAGGCCCTCCTCGATGCCTTCCTCGCCAAGAACGAGATAGAGAACACGGCGGCCACCGTAGACCGCCTCACCGCCTACCACGAGGCCGCGAGCCGCGAGGAACTGTTGGAAGCCATCGGCGAGAAGACCATCCTGCTGGGCGACAAAGACCTCGACGAGCTGCACGGCAAGAACAAGCAAGGCACGAAACGGGGATGGCGGCGACTGGTGCCCTTCCTCGGACGCGGCAAGCAGAAGAAGGGCGGCGAGACACAGCAGGAACTCTTCGTCGTCCCCGAAAACTTCAACCGCAAAAAGCCCATCTACATCACCGACAGCAACATCGGACAGTACAAGTTCCGGCACTGTTGCCACCCCATTCCCGGCGACGACATCCTGGGCTTCATCGACAACACCCGGCGCATCGAAATCCACAAGCGAGCCTGCCCCGTGGCCGCCAAGCTCAAGAGCAGCTACGGCAACCGCATCCTCGATGCCAAATGGGACATGCACAAAAAGCTCTATTTCGACGCCACCATCCGGCTGCAGGGCATCGACCGCGTGGGCATCGTGATGGACATCACCAGCATCATCTCCTCCCAGCTCAACGTGAACATCCACAAGTTCGCCATCACCAGTGAGGAGGGACTCTTCGACGGCACCATCGAGCTGCGTGTCCACGACCGGGAAGATGCCGAGGGCATCGTGAACCGCCTCAAGAAAATCAAGGATGTCACGGACGTGGCACAGATCATGTAAGGGGAAAGCAGCAAGGAAAGAACAAGTCAACTACAATACAGAACAAACTAAACTACAAGAAACAAGATGAAAAAACTAATCTGCCTCATGGCCTTCCTGTGTGCCGCTGTCAGCATGGAAGGCAAAGAGAATTTCGACAATCCGGACACCATCGTCGTGGCACGCGACGGGACGGGACGCTTCCGCAACGTGGCCGAGGCCCTGGAGGTGTGCCGTGCCTTCATGGACTACCACAAGGTGATTTACGTGAAGAAGGGCATCTACAAGGAGAAGGTCGTCGTGCCGCAATGGCTCACCAACGTGGAAATCTGTGGGGAAGACCGCGACAACACCATCATCACCTGGGACGACCACGCCAACATCTACCTGCCCTCCATCGGCAAGGGGATGGGCACCTTCCGCACCTATACGCTGCGCATCGAAGGCAGCCACATCACGCTGAAGAACATCACCATAGAGAACAACTCGGCACGGCTGGGACAGGCCGTCGCGCTGCACACCGAAGGCGACTGCCTGCTGTTTGTCAACTGCCGCTTCCTGGGGCATCAGGACACCATCTACACCGGCAACGCCCATACGCGCCTCTATTTCTCCGACTGCTACATCGAAGGAACCACCGACTTCATCTTCGGCCCCGCCACGGCGTGGTTCGAGCACTGCGACATCCACTGCAAGGCCAACTCCTACATCACCGCCGCCTCCACCCCACAGGACGTGGCCTACGGCTACATCTTCAACGACTGCCGCATCACCGCCGCCCCGGACGTGGACCGCGTGTATCTGGGCCGCCCTTGGCGCGACTACGGCTACACCCTGTTCATGAACTGCGAGTTGCCGAAGGAGATACGCCCCGAGGGATGGCACCCCTGGCGTGAGGCTGCCAAGCAGACGGCGCGCTATATGGAGTACAACAACCACGGCGATGGATCCGCCACCGGCCAACGCGCCCCGTGGAGCCGCCAGCTCACGAAGAAAGAGGCCAAGGCCATCACCGTGGACAACGTCTTTGCCCGCAACGACCGTTGGACACCCCAACCGTAAGTGGAAAGAGATTCATTGTAAGAAACAGACGGACGGCCTCAAGTGAGACCGTCCATCTGTTTTTTCAGTTCCTGCAGTTCCGTCCGCACCGCCACCAGCCGACTGATCACGTCCGCCCGGTCGACCGTCCCCTGCCGGTTGGCATTGAAGATTTTTCTGGCCGCCGCAATCTTGAAGCCGCGCACCTTCACCAAGTTATGGATGACGCGCAACTGGTCAATGTCCGTCTGCCGGTACTGCCGCACCCGGGCCGGGCCGGTGGTCTTGGGCTTGAGGGTCGGGAACTCCGTTTCCCAATAGCGCAGCGTACTTTCATTGATGCCGAACATCTCCGCCACCTCGCGAATGGAATAGTACACCTTCAGGTTCTTGTTCAAGTTGAGTGCCATAAGCGTGTTGTTTTCTTCTTGGTGTCAAAGGTACGAAGAAGTGGGCAGAATACAAAAGGAAAACGGATTTTTTCTTTTTATTTCTCCCTTTAAGGTCTTCTAACATTCTGACCCTTTTTCGCCAATTCTTGCATAAAACTGACATATTTACTTTTTCGTCCCCCTTTTTCTGTCACATTTTAGCCTTTTGCTGCATTTTTCTATAAAAAAGTTATCCTTTTGTTTGGTTGTTTCTACAAATTGCAGTACTTTTGCACGTGAAAGATTGTGAAAAGTACCTCGGAAGACAACCAAAACGTTATTCAGGGTATCATCCATCAACGAATGTTTAATTTTAATTATTGAGAGTTTTTATGGAAAAGAGACTGCTTCTCTTGCTGGTCAATATTTTCCTTCTATGCGGAGGAATATTGGCACAGACAAAAGTAACCGGCACCGTAGTATCTCAGGAGGACGGCGAACCCGTCATCGGCGCTTCGGTTCTCATCCAGGGTCAGCACACTGGAACCGTGACCGACGCCGAAGGCCAGTTCAGCCTGACGGTTCCGGCGGGTAAAAAGATCAGTGTCAGCTACATCGGTATGGAAACCCAGACGCTGACTCCCAAACCCAAGATGACCATCGCCCTCCGTTCGAGCGCAGAGCTGGAGGAGGTGGTGGTCACCGGTATGCAGAAGACGGACCGCCGTCTGTTCACCGGTGCTACTGACCGGGTGAACGCCGAGGATGCCATCCTCAACGGTATTGCCGACATCTCCCGTTCTTTGGAAGGCCGTTCCGCCGGTGTGTCGGTGCAGAACGTCAGCGGCACCTTCGGTACAGCCCCGAAAATCCGCGTGCGCGGTGCCACCTCCATCTACGGTTCTTCCAAGCCGCTGTGGGTGGTGGACGGCGTGATTATGGAGGATGTCACCGACATCGACTCCGACGCGCTGTCGTCGGGTGACCCCGAGACGCTGATTTCGTCTGCCATTGCAGGTCTCAACTCCGACGACATCGAGTCGTTCCAGATTCTGAAGGACGGCTCCGCCACCTCCATCTACGGTGCGCGTGCCATGGCCGGTGTGATTGTCGTCACCACCAAGAAAGGTAAGGCCGGCACCGCCCACATCAACTACACCGGAGAGTTCACCATGCGTCTGAAGCCCACCTACGGCAACTTCAACATCCTGAACTCACAGGAGCAGATGGGCATCTACCGTGAATTGTACGACAAGGGCTGGCTGAACCTCAGCAGTACGCTGAACGGCAGCGACTATGGTGTGTACGGCAAGATGTACGAGCTGATCAACACCTACGACACGAAGACCGGAGCTTTCGCCCTCGCCAACACCGAGGAAGCCCGCAACGCCTATCTGAGCAACGCCGAGTTCCGCAACACCGACTGGTTCGACGAACTCTTCTCCACCGGCATCCAGCAGAACCACTCCGTCAGCATGAGCGGCGGTACGGCCAAGTCGAGCTACTACGCTTCCGTCAGTGCCATGACTGACCCGGGCTGGTACAAGCAGTCGCAGGTAGACCGCTACACGCTGAACATGAACATGAACCACAAGATTCTGGACAACCTCACGCTGAACATCATCGGCAGCGGCAGCTACCGCAGCCAGCGCGCCCCCGGTACGCTGAGCCAGGATGTGGACGTGGTGAGCGGTCAAGTGAAGCGCGACTTCGACATCAACCCGTATTCCTACGCGCTGAACACCTCGCGTGCCCTCGACCCCGACACCTACTACCGCAGCAACTATGCCGGGTTCAACATCCTGCACGAGCTGGAGACCAACTACATCGACGTGAACTTCATCGATGCCAAGTTCCAGGCCGAACTGAAATACAAGCCCATCCAGGATTTGGAGATTGCCGTGCTGGGTGCGTTGAAGTACACCACCACCTCACAGGAATACAAGATTCTGGACGACTCCAACCAGGCTGAGGCATACCGCGCCATGGACAACACCATCATCCGCGACGCCAACAAATACCTCTATACCGACAAGGACGAGCTGTACGCCCTGCCCATCACCGTGCTGCCCGAAGGCGGTATGTACAAGCGTACCGACAACCGGATGCGCGACTACAACTTCCGCGCCACGGCCAACTACGTACACACCTTCGACCATGTACACTACGTGAACCTGTTCGGCGGCATGGAGACCACGGAAATCCAGCGCAGCCGGTCGTGGTTCAACGGTTGGGGCATGCAGTATGCCAAGGGTGAGATTCCCTACTACACCTATATGTTCTTCAAGAAGAGCCTGGAGGAGAACACCGACTACTACTCCCTCTCGAACACCAACTCCCGTTCGGCTGCCTTCTTCGCCAACATGACCTACGGCTACAACAACCGCTACGTGCTGAACGGCACCATCCGTTACGAGGGTTCGAACGCCATGGGTAAGAGCCGTTCTGCCCGTTGGACTCCGACGTGGAACATCGCCGGTTCATGGAACGTGGACCAGGAGGATTTCTTCAAGGCATGGGAGCCGACCATCTCCCATCTGAAGCTGAAGGCCAGCTACTCGCTGACGGCCACACCGCCGCCCTCCTCCTACACCAGCTCCACCAATGTCTTCAAGGCATACAACCCCTACCGCATCTTCACCGCAGACAAGGAGACGGGCATCCAGCTCTCCGACCTGGAGAACAGCGAGCTGACCTACGAGAAGAAGAACGAGTTCAACTTCGGCTTTGAGGCCGGCTTCCTGAACGACCGCATCAACGTGTCGTTCGACATCTACACCCGCCGGAACTACGACGAAATCGGCCCCGTGGCCACACAGGGTATCAGCGGACAGATTATCCGCTGGGCCAACGCCGCCGACATGAAGTCCAGCGGTGAGGAGCTGTCCATCTCTTCGACCAACATCAAGACGAAGGACTTCAGTTGGACTACCTCGCTGGTCTACTCGCACACCAAGACCGAGATTACCGACCTGGCCAGCCAGGACCGCGTCATCGACATGATTACCAACTTCGGTGGCCGCCGCGTGGGCTACCCCGTGCGCTCCCTGTTCTCCATTCCCTTTGCCGGACTGGACAAGAACGGTCTCCCCACCTTCTACAACGAGAACGGCGAGATTACCAGCGACGACATCAACTTCCAGGAGCGCGACAAGGTGGACTACCTGAAGTATGAAGGACCGACAGACCCCACCGTACAGGGTTCACTGGGCAACCTCCTCAAGTACAAGAACTTCACGCTGAACCTCTTCATCACCTATTCCTTGGGCAATGTGGTCCGCTTGGATCCGGTCTTCTCGGCCAGCTACAACGACTTGAGCTCGATGACCAAGGAATTCAAGAACCGCTGGATGGTGCCCGGCGACGAGACCAAGACCAACGTCCCCGTCATCCTGAGCTACGCCCAGTACACCAACAACACCCAGTTGAGCTACGGCTACAACGCCTACAACTACTCCGATGTCCGCATCGCCAAGGGCGACTTCGTCCGCATGAAGGAGATTTCCCTGCAGTACGACTTCCCCAAGAACTGGATCAAGCCGCTGGCCAACCTCTCGCTGAAGCTGCAGGCCACGAACCTCTTCCTGATCTATGCCGACAAGAAGCTGAACGGCCAGGATCCCGAGTTCTTCCGCTCCGGCGGTGTGTCAGCTCCTGTGCCCAAGCAGTTTACCGCCACGCTCAAGGTCGGTTTCTAAACCCAGGTAACGGAAATAAAGTAACAAACAAAAGAACAACAATATGAAAAAACATATCGGATTTTCTATCGTCGCGCTGAGTCTGGCCTTGACCTCCTGCAACGACTGGCTCGACAAGTTGCCCGACAACCGCATGGAGCTTCAGAGTCCCGACGATGTCAGCGGACTGCTGGTCAGTGCATACCCCAACGTACACCCCGCCTACCTGTTGGAGATGTACTCGGACAACACCGACGAATGTATCAACTCCACCTGGACAGAAGCCTCGCGCTTCCAGGGGCAGGCCTACCGCTGGGAAGACATCACCGAGACCGGTGACAACGAATCGCCGCAGGTGCTCTGGGACAGCCACTACCTCGCCATTACTTCGGCCAACGCCGCCATCGACTTCATCGACGGAAAGGGTGCTCCCGAAGAATATAACGAGCAACTGGGCGAAGCTCTGCTCTGCCGTGCCTACGCCATGTTCCAGCTCTCCACCGTGTTCTGCAAGGCATACGACCCCGCCACGGCATCGACCGACCCGGGACTGCCCTATCCCCTGCATCCCGAGAAAGTGGTCGGTGTCACCTACGAGCGCGGCACCATGGAGGAACTGTACAGCAAGATTGACGAAGACCTGCAGCGCGGTCTGCCGCTGATCAGCAGCAACTACGACAAACCCAAGTTCCACTTCAACACCGAGGCCGCCAACGCCTTTGCCGCCCGTTTCTATCTCTACAAGGGCGACTTCGACAAGGCCATTGCCTACGCTACGGTGGCACTGGGTGCCGACCCCACCGCCAAGGCCCGCGACTGGGACTACTACGCTTCGCTGAACATGAACTATCAGATTCGTCCCGAGGCATGGATATCGGCCGACGAGAAATGCAATTTCCTGCTCCAGACCGTGTACTCGGAATGGGGAGCCGTCTATGGCGCATACAAGTACGGTGGCCGATTTGCCCACAGCTACCGCATCACCTATGATGAGGACATCGCCTCGAAAGGCCCGTTCGGTTCCGCCGCCTCCGTGTTCTACCAGCGGGTGTGGAGCAACACCACCGTCTCCAAGCTGTTCCATCAGAAGATTCCCTACGAATTTGAATATACCGACCTGCAGGCCGGCGTCGGCTATGCCCATTCCGAGTTTGCCGTGTTCACCACCGAGCAGCTCCTGTTGGAGCGCGCCGAGGCATACGCCCTGAGCGGCAACCTGCAGAAGGCCGTGGACGACTACAACACCATCATGAAGGTGTTCATGAAGTCGCCAAAGACCTTCACGCTGGAACAGATTGTCGACTTCTACAACGGCAAGGAGTACTACACCCCGACCTCACCGACCGTCAAGAAACACCTGAAGAAGCCCGTCTACACCATCGGTGCTGAGGGTTCTGACCAGGAAGCCTTGCTGCAGGCCATCCTGCATCTGCGCCGCATCATGGAGCTGGGTGAAGGCTTCCGCATGCAGGACGTGAAGCGCTATGGCATCGTCATCTACCGCCGGCAGACCGGAACGAGCTACGCCATCACCGCCGTGACCGACTCCCTCACTGTTGACGACCCCCGCCGCGCCATCCAGTTGCCGCAGGATGTCATCACCTCCGGACTGGAGCCCAACGACCGCGTGACCGTCAGCGACAAGGGCGGCAGCAAGCTGGAGGACTCCGGCTACATCTACGAGATTAAAAAGTAAAGACCCATTCTAATTCAAGGACACAATTTCAAGGATACAATGAAAAAGATATATTTCATCCTGTTGGCCGCTGTTGCCGCTCTCGGTTTCACGGCCTGTTCAGACGGTGACAAGCCCTCCGGCGACAGCATCTTCGTGAACGACAGTGCCAAGCCCGACGCGTTCGAGCAGTGGCTGCTGGAGAACTTCACCTATCCCTACAACGTGGAGGTGCTCTACCGCATGAAGGACACCGAGATTGACCACACCTACACGCTGACCCCGGCCGACTCCGCCAAGTGCGCCAAGCTGGCCATCATCGTGAAGTACCTGTGGTACGATGCCTACGCCGAGGTGGCCGGAGCGGACTTCGTGAAGGCCAACACGCCGCGCGTGCTGCAGTTCATCGGCTCTTTGGCCGTCAACAACAACGGAACGGTCGTGATGGGTACGGCAGAGGGCGGCTATAAGATTACGCTCTACAACGTGAACAACCTCGGTTCGGAGATTGCACTCGACGACTACGAGTCACTGAACGAATGGTACTTCACCACCCTGCACCACGAGTTCCAGCACATCCTGAACCAGAAAAAGCCCTACGACACCTCGTTCGACCTGATTTCCGAAGGTCAGTACATCAGCGGCGACTGGTACCTGCGCAGTACCGAAGCCGACGCTCTGCCCAACGGTTTCATCCGCAACTACGCCATGGTGGAACCGAAGGAGGACTATGCAGAGCTTTACTCCCAGTATCTGACCAACGACGACGAGCTGTGGACCTCGAAGATGGAGTACGCCGGCGAGAATGGTCAGGCCATCATCGAACAGAAGCTGGCACACATCCGCTCGTATATGGCACAGAACTGGAACATCGACCTGGAGGAGATGCGTGCCGTAGTGCAGCGCCGGGCCAGAGAATACAAGAAACTTGATTTCGAACACTTAAAGTAAAGACAACGCCATGAAGAAAATATTTTTCTATATCATAATGGCCGTGACGGGACTGTCGCTCCAGTCTTGTCTGCACGACGACAACGAGGTCTTCGACAAGTCGGCCGCAGAACGCATCAACGAGGCCGTGGCCAACGCCAAGCGGGTGCTGACCAGTTCAGAGTACGGTTGGGTGATGCACTACTACGCCGGCCGCGAGTACGCCTACGGTGGCATCAACCTCGCCATGAAGTTCAACGACAGCAAGGTGGATATGTACAACGAGACCGCCAAAAGCGGCGGGGTCTATCCCTCCGTCACTTCGACCTACAAGATTACGCGCGATCAGGGTCCCGTGCTCGCTTTCGACACCTACAACTATATGATTCATGTCTACGGAGACCCGTCCGGAGGCCCCACGGAGGTGGACGGCTATGAGGCAGACTACGAGTTTGTGGTGATGAGCATCAGCGAGGACGAGAACACCATCATCCTGCAGGGCAAGAAGTTCGGCAATACCATGATGATGGAGCGTCTGACGTGTCCCGTCGATGAATACTTCAATACGGCCACTATGATGTCGGCGTGTCTGGCCAATGCCGGCAAGCTGATTCTCACCGTCGGCGACAAGCGTGCCAAGTTCTATCCCAGCACCATCGGCTATACGGTGACCTATACCGACGACAACGGTGAAGACACCTCAATGAATGTACCGCTCACCCGGACTGACAAGGGCGTGGTGTTCAACGAGCCCATCGAACTCTACGGCGAGACCCTCAACGGCATCAATGTCACCGACACCACCACCGTGAGCGGCACGCTGCTGCCCACAGCCCTCACCGTCTCCAACAATGCATCGCAGGCCCTGACCATCTCGAAGGATCTCAACGACCTCTTTACGGACGGCAACTGGTACATTGCACGGAGCAATATGGGCGAGGTGGCCGGTCCCGGTCTGGATCTGTTCGTCAACGGCTGCAAGACCCACGAGGATGAAGACCTGGAATACTGCTATATCGGTTCCTGCACGGACTACTACGGCAACAACTACTACGGTTACGTCTTCCTCAGCGGCGGCGTTTACTGGGGAGTTGCCGGGTACAGCGTCACTGCGCCCGTGAACGATCCCGACCTCATCACCTTCGCGTTCACCGAGTACGGCGGCAGCGGCAACTACTACGCCGGTGTCTGCAACTTCGGCGATGCCTACAAGAAATTCCTCACCACCTTCAAGCTGAGCGTCGACAATGTGGACAACCCGACGGAATGGACTCTCACCGACCAGAATGACCCGAAGAACGTCATCAAACTGGTGAAGGACTATGTGGGCTATCCCGGTCAGCACTAACCCAATTACACATCCAACAAAAAGACTTACAAGCGTATGAAAAAGATATATCGTCTGACCGTCCTTGCCCTGGGACTCCTCACTCTGGCTTCCTGCGGCGATGACGACTACACAGAGAAAGTCAACTCCATCCAAGTGGAACAGTCGGAGACCACCATCGCCTCCACGGGCGGTTCTGTCAACATCACGCTCACCGGCAAAGGCCTGACCGCCGCGTCGGCAGCCGACTGGCTCACCGCCACCATCAGCGGCAACGTGCTGACGGCATCGGCCGGAGCCAACCCCACCCGCGAGTCGCGTGCCTCACACATCGACGTGACGGCTGCCAACGGCGACACCTACAAGGTGAGCATCGTGCAGTCGGGCGGCATCCTCTCGCTGGATAGCGACGAGATTGAAGCCACCGACCAGGAAGGGGCATACAGCGTGTCCATCGGCAAGGTGGACGGTAGCGTCAGCGTGAAAAGCCTTACCGACTGGGTGACGGCCAAAGTGGACACCGAGAGCAACAGCGTGAAGGTAGATGTGGAGTCCAACGACTATGACGTGACCCGTCAGGGCAAGATTCTCGTCACCTGCGGTTTGCTGTCGGACACCCTGTATGTGAACCAGGATGCCATGACGTTCAACCTCTCCACCAACCTGGCCTCGTTCCTCACCAAAGATGCAGGTGAACAGACCATCGAGGTGGAGCACAGCAAGCCCTACACCGTGACGTGCAATGCCGACTGGGCTACGGCTTCCATGGACGGCGATGTCATCACCGTCTCCGCTACGGCCAGCACCGCTGAGCGCCGCTACGGCACCGTCACCGTGACCTCGGGCAAGGTGTCGAAGACCATCTATCTGGGACAGCTCGACTTCGTCTCCCAGTTCAACGGCACATACTACCTCGTCTACTTCAACACCAGCGATGTGGCCTGGTACTACACCCCTGCCAAGGTGACCGACTCATCCATCACCATAGAACCGTTCGCCGACGGCTACGAGTTTGTAATGCCCATCTATGTGAATCCGATGACCAACACCGTAACTACAGCCAAGAGCGGCACCTACCTCGGCCTATACCACTTCAAGGACACCCCCTACTACGTCTATCTGGCATGGGGCTGCGGTTCCCGGTGGTCAACCACCTCGGTGAAGAATGCCAACATGAACGGCATCGTGTATGTCAACAAGACGCAGACGGGCAAACTGGTGACCTGCATCAACTGGCAAGGCACCTACCGGTATATGGGCACGACCTACGACATCGACACCTGGGTGTTCCAGGCCATGAAAGCCAAGGCGTTCAATGCGACAAACAATGCCGGTTACCTCATCCGCTTCGCTGACCCCTACCTGATCAGTACGTCGCAGAGCGAAGAGGCGCAGTCTGCCGCAAAGAACGGCTGCCTGAAGGAACTGCCCAACGGCGAGATGGCACGTCCGGCCGCGCTGAAGGCCATCCTGCGTCCGCAAGAGTAACCTTCATACGAGCATACACACTCTCTCATGATGATGTGGACGGGAAATGCCGCGTAGGCATAAGCCCGTCCACTTTTTTGTGTCATCCGAAGAAATTTCCCGTTTTCCTTGCACAGTTGCGGAAAAACGCTTACCTTTATCCCCCGAAATCCTAACAAGAACTGAAAATGACAATGAATTTGAAGACGTTGACGGTATGCAGCATGCTGCTGATACCGTCGCTCAGCCAAGCACAGGACTGCTGCAAGACGGACAATGCGGTCATCCAGACCATCATGGCCCGCCGATCCGTCCGCCAGTATCTCGACCAACCCGTGGAGCACGAGAAGCTCGCCCTCATCGCGAAATGCGGCATCAACGCCCCCAGCGGCATGAACCGGCAGCCCTGGGCCATCCGGGTGGTGGAGCAGCCCGACTTCATCAAGGGCACTACCGACATCTTCCGGAAAGAGAATCCCGAACAGGTGAAGCGCGACCCCCATTTCAAGAACATGTACCGCAATGCACCGAACATCATCGTGGTGGCCACGCCAAAAGGTTCGGGACAGCTTGACGCAGGACTGCTGGGCGAGAACATGATGTTGGCGGCCCAGTCACTCGGCTTGGGCACCTGCTGTCTGGGCGGCCCTGTCCGTTTCCTGCAGACCAGCGAAGCCTGCAAGCCCTATCTGGCACAGCTGAACCTTCCCGACGGTTATGAAATCTGCTACATCCTCGCCGTGGGCTATCCCGACGAAAGCCCGGAGGCCAAGCCGAGGGACGAGAGCAAGGTGGAATATATCCGGTAAAGTCCGGTGCAACAAAAGCAACCATCGGTGAGGAGAATACGAACCCTTGTCGCGGGACTGTTCGTGGCCGTCTGCCCCACGCTGGCCCAGGAGCATCTCTCCTGGGAAGTCGAGATGCAGTCTACCAACAGTTCCGGCGATTTCACGCCGTTGTGGCTCAATGCCAACCGTTACGGACTGAGCAGTCTGGAGCCAAGCAACGGATACCTGTTGGCCGGCGTGGCGCGTCCACTGGCTGCCGACAGCACCAAACGCTGGGGGCTGGGCTACGGCCTGTCCATGGCGGCGGCCTATCATTTCACCAGCCCCGTCATGGTGCAGGAAGCCTATGTGGAGGGAAGATGGAAGAAGGGCGTGCTGACGGTCGGCAGCAAGGAATGGCCCATGGAACTGAAAAACGGGAAGCTCAGTTCCGGTTCGCAGACCTTCGGCATCAACGCGCGCCCCGTACCGCAGGTGCGCATCGCCCTGCCCGACTACTGGGAGTTTGCCCATGGACGGCTGGCCTTGAAAGGGCATATCGCCTACGGTATGCAGACCGACGACCACTGGCAGAAGGACTTCACGAAGCAGCAGAGCAAATATACCGAACACGCCCTTTACCACAGCAAGGCCGCCTACTTCAGGATTGGTCGCCCCGCCCAAGGCCATCTGACCGCAGAGTTGGGTGTGGAACACGCCACGCTGTTCGGCGGCACCTCGTATTATCAATGGGAGAACGACCAGTTGACGGGTATCAAGAACGAGGCCGGCCTGTCCTCCTTTTGGCATGCCTTCTTCGGTGGCGGAAGTGAAGTGGGAGAGACGGCACACCAGAACGTGGAAGGCAATATGCTGGGCAGTTGGGTGGCACGCCTCAACTACGATGCGCCGACATGGAATCTGGGCGTATACGCCGACCATTACTTTGAAGACCACTCTTCGATGTTCTTCCTCGACTACGACGGCTACGGCGAAGGAGCAGAATGGAACGAGAAGAAGCACAACCGCTTTCTGCTCTACGACCTGAAGGACATCATGCTGGGCGCGGAACTGACCCTCAAGGAGTGTTCCTGGCTGAAGACCATCGTGGCGGAATACCTCTATACGAAATACCAAAGCGGACCCATCTTCCACGACCACAGCGAAGCGATTCCCGATCACATTGGAGGAGAGGACCGATATTACAACCACGGCATCTACTGCGGTTGGCAGCACTGGGGCATGGTGATGGGCAATCCCCTGTATTTGTCTCCCCTATACAACAGCGACGGCACGATTGACGTGAAGGACAACCGTTTCGTGGCTTGGCATCTAGGACTGAACGGTAACCTCACGCCCCGACTGGAATACCGCATCCTGGCCACATGGCAGAAAGGCTTCGGGACGTATGCCCAGGTCTATCCCCATCCACGCCGGAACGCCAGTCTGATGGCGGAAGCCACCTATACGACCGTGCCCAAGGATTGGCAGTTCACCCTCGCCGCAGGGATGGACAAAGGCACCTTGCTGGGGGACAACTATGGGGTACAGTTGACGGTAGTCAAGAAGGGCATGTTCAAGTCCAAAAACAAGAAGAAATGAAGATGAAACGACTGATCATATTCCTACTCACAGGAGTGGCACTGTTGTTGTCGGCCTGCGAACTGGAGCACGTTGACAACGGCCACCTCGACGGTCTATGGAAACTGCAGGCCGTAGATACCCTCAGCAACGGAAAGCGCACAGACACCAGCTCCTTCGGCATCACCTATGCCGTACAGGCCAAACTCTTCCAGCTCCGCGGTGGCCAATACAGCGCGTTGTGCCGGTTTTCATATCAAGGGGACTCTTTGGTGGTCTATGACCCCTACAGCCACCACAACACGTCAGAAACGGAGCTCAACAACACACCGATAACAGAACCCGAACGCCTTGCTCCATACGGTTTCTCCAGTCTCCGCCAGACGTTCCATATCGAACAGCTCACCGGCAAGCGCATGGTGCTGAGAACCGAGGCATTACGGCTGTGGTTCGAGAAATACTAATCCGACGGAGACACCCCGTCCTTCGTTCCGCCCTGTGCGCAGTCGGTACAGATGCCTTTCACGATATACTCCGCCTCCTCCATCACAAACCCGGCAGGCAACGGCACATGAGGAATACGCACACCCGTCAGACAGAAGGTGCGGCTGCACTTCCGGCAGGTCAGGTGGACGTGGCCGTCGCACTGTAGGGTGTTGTCGAGATGGCAGACGCAGTATTTCTGCATACCGGTGCCGTCGTCAATGTCATGGAGCAGATGCACCTTGGCGAAGAGGGAGAGGGTGCGGAACAGCGTGGATCGGTCCACGGTGGGCAGCACCCTTTCCACATCGGCCAAGCTGAACGCATCATGGAAGCCGTGGCGGATGGTGCGCCACACCATGAGACGCACAGCCGTCACGCGGATGCCGGCATTGTCGAGCGACTGCTCGTCGGAGATTTCGGGACGGTGCATGCGTTACACGAGCTGCGCAATCAAGTCTGCACGTTCACCGGGCAGCATATCGATGACGGGAATTTCCACCATGGTATAGCAGCCGGGAGTCTGGCGCATGGAGGCGCGGGCCACATTGACCAACACCTGGGCGGTGAGTGCAGGATTGTTGATACTCATATCGAACGACAGGTGTTGGTTCTGGGTCTTTCCGCTGACCCCTTTGCGCACCAGATGCACCCCATGCCCCATATCGCGGACGGCATCTACCGACTCGACGGCAAAGACGTGGGTCTCGTCATGGGCGAAATAGGGGTCGGCCTTGATGGCTGCTGTCACCTCGTCGAGCTTGACACCATCCTCCAGTTCCACATACACCATGCGGCGGTGTATGCCTTCCCCCAAGGGGATCGTCATGGAAAGCGCATTCTTCACACCGGCCTTGGAGCGTACACACACGGAGTGTCCCATGGACATACCCGGACCGAAGTTCGTATAGGTCAGTCCCTTGGGTGCCAAGCTCTGCATCAGCATACGCACGATAGAGTCGGAGCCCGGATCCCATCCAGCGGCAATCACGCTGACGGTATTTGTCTTTTTGTTGACCTCCATCAGCCGATCGCGGTAGCCCCGAATATCGGTATGGATGTCGAACGAATCGACCGTATTGATGCCCAGAGGCAGTATCTGCATGGCATACTCCTCGCACGAACGCGTGGGGGTGGCGAGGATGGCCACATCCACATCCTGGAGTTCCCGGATGTCCTTGACCACAGGCCAAGCGGTCAGTTCTGCGGGTTTGTCGGCAGCACCGCTTCTGCGGACGATGCCTGCAATCTCGAAATCGGCAGCGGCCTCAAGGGCCTCCACCGTGTACTTACCGATGTTGCCGTAACCAACGACGGCAGCGCGAATTTTCTTCATGTCTTCTCTTTATTTGGATTGTATTGTTGTCTGTCGGTTTGCAAAATTACACTTTTTGCGCGACAAACGTGGCACTTGGGCGGAATATTTTCCTTGTCCGCCGTCCTTTCTGACAATTTGAAGATTTATGGACGGCAGACACAATAAATTGTCAGCGACCTACGTTATAGGAAACGTATTAATACCATTATTGCAGCTTATGATAGACTACATCAAAGGCGAACTGGCCGAGCTCAGTCCTGCCGCCGCCACCGTCGAAGCATCTGGCGTGGGATATGCGCTCAGTATATCGCTCACCACTTACAGTGAGATACAGGGAAAGAAGAACGTGAAGCTCTTCGTCTACGAAGCCATCCGGGAGGATGCCCACGTGCTCTACGGTTTTGCCGGGAAAAAAGAACGCGAGATGTTCGAACTGCTCATCACCGTGAGCGGAGTGGGTGCCAATACGGCACGCATGGTGCTCTCGTCCATGAGCGTGGCCGAGCTGTGTGCCGCCATCTCCACAGGTGACGAGCGGCTTATCAAGAGCATCAAGGGCATCGGACTCAAGACGGCCCAGCGCATCATCGTGGACCTGAAGGACAAGATTATGGCACTGGGCATTGCCGATGAACTGCCTGCCGGAGGCCCGGTGGCCGCAGCGGTGGACACCGCCGTCAGAGACGAGGCCGTGGCCGCCCTCACCATGTTGGGATTCTCTCCGGCTCCCACGCAGAAGGTGGTGGTGCAGATTCTGAAGGAACAGCCCGATGCCCCCGTGGAGCAGGTCGTGAAAATGGCTTTGAAACAAATCAAATAAACTTGTCCGAAGCGGTTGTTGTTCAAGGCCAGCCATATCGCCCTCGTGATGCTGAGCGCAGGAGCCTTTGCCATGGCTCCACAGCACCATACGGCACCACGGACACCACCGGCGGTGCCGTACAAGGCCGACTCGGTGCACGTGGAATATGACGACACGGCCAACGTCTACCTGTTGGGGCAAAAAATCGGAGGCCGCTACCTGACCACTCCCACCCTGCTGTCGCCCGAGGAATATGCACAGTGGTCGCTGAAACGGCAGATGGCCGACTTCTTCCGAAAGAAAAACGCGGACAACGTGGCGGCCAAGGGGCGCAACAAGTTCGACTTTTCCGATATGCACTTTGACCTCGGGCCTGCCGACCGGATCTTCGGCCCCGGAGGGGTGCGCATCAAGACGACGGGAACGGCAGAACTGAAACTGGGCGGCAGCATCCAAAGCACCGACAACCCGTCGCTGCCCGTGCGCAACCGCAAGACGACGGCCATGGATTTCGACGAGAAAATCAACCTCAACATGACGGGAAAGGTGGGCGACAAATTGGACATGAGCCTCAACTACAACACCGATGCCACCTTCGACTTCGACACCAAGAACATCAAGCTACGCTATGAGGGGAAGGAGGACGAGATCATCAAGCTCGTGGAGGCCGGCAACATCTCCTTCCCTTCGCAGAACTCGCTCATTCAAGGGGCATCGAGCCTCTTCGGAATCCGAACCGATATGCAGTTCGGGCGGCTGAAACTGCAAACCGTCTTTTCCCAGAAGAAGTCGTCCGCCACCAGTGTCTCGTCGAAAGGCGGTGTCCAGCTGACCCCTTTCGAAATCAACGTGGCCGACTACGAGGAGAACCGCCACTTCTTTCTGTCCCACTACTTCCGGGAACGCTACGATGCCGCCATGCGGCAGTTGCCCAACCTGACCACCGGAGTACAGATTACGAGGGTGGAAGTATGGGTGACCAACAAGACGGGAACCACGGCCAATACGCGCAACATCATCGCCCTGACCGACCTCGGAGAGAGCCGCTCCAGACGATGGGGCGGCGGAGGAAACACCTCGGCAGCTCCCGCCAATACGGTCAACGGAGAATACCAGGCAATGACCGCCGATTATGCGGCAGCCCGTCAGTCGGAACAGACGACCACCGTACTGGACGGGATTCCGCAGTTTACGGGAGGAACGGACTATGAGAAGGTATCGTCCGCCCGGCTGCTGGGCAGTTCCGAATACACCGTCAACACCGCGCTCGGCTACCTTTCCCTCCGCACCACGCTGCAACCGGACCAGGTACTTGCCGTTGCTTTCGAGTACACCCTCGGCGGACGCACCTATCAGGTAGGGGAATTTGCGGCCGACCACACCAATGCCTCGGAAGCACTCTTCGTCAAGGCACTGAAGAACACCAGCAACCATCCGCAACAGTTCAACTGGCCCCTGATGATGAGGAACGTCTATTATCTGGCCTCCCAGGTGGAGCGCACCAAGTTCCGCCTCGACATCAAATTCCAGAGCGACACCGCCGGCGTGTGGCTCAACTACATCCCGGAGCAACAGGTCAAGGACACGCCCCTGCTGCGCCTGTTGGGGTGCGACCGGTTGGACAACAACAACCGCCCGAACAGCAACGGCTATTTCGACTATATCGAAGGCTATACCGTCAGTGAAGGGCGCGTGTTCCTGCCTGCCGTCGAACCCTTCGGACAGACCCTGCGCCAGTACCTCACCACCCATGGCATCAACCCGACCGTCGCCGACCGCTACGCCTTTCCCGAACTTTACGACACCACCCGTACTGCCGCCAAACAGATGGCCGAGAAAAACAAGTATATGCTCGTCGGCCAATACCGCGGCTCGTCGGCCAATGTCATCTCACTCGGTGCCTACAACGTGCCGCAAGGCTCTGTGACAGTGACAGCCGGAGGCATCGTGCTGACCGAAGGTTCGGACTATAGCGTGGACTATTCTGCCGGCGAGGTGACGATCCTCAACCAAAGCATCATCGATGCAGGCACCAATGTCAACGTGTCGTTGGAGGGCAACAGTGACTACGGTATGCAACGCAAGACCATGCTGGGTCTCAACTGGCAGTATGACCTCAGCAAATCCCTGCAGTTGGGCGGTACGCTGCAATACCTGACCGAACAGCCGCTGACTTCAAAGGTGACCATGGGGAGTGAGCCTTTGCGCAATATGCTGTGGGGACTCAACGTCAACTGGAGGCAGGAGAGCCAGTGGCTGACCAATATGCTGGACCGGCTTCCCTTCCTCCACTGCACGAAGCCGTCGCAACTGTCCTTCACCGGCGAGTTTGCGCAACTGGTCGCCGGACAGGCCGGCGGCACGCAGAGCCACGCTTCCTATATCGACGATTTCGAGAACACCAAGAGCGGCATCGATGTCAGCGAACCCAAGGCGTGGGTGATGTCGAGTGTACCGTCGATGTTCCCGGAGCACACCGACCGCGACTCGGTGACGAGCGGCTTCAACCGGGCATTGCTGGCCTGGTACACCATCGACCCGCTGTTCACCTACCGGTCGTCGTCGCTCACCCCCAGCCATATCAAGAGCGACTTGCAGCAACTCTCCAACCATTACGTGCGGGCCGTCTACGTCAGCGAACTCTATCCCAACCGACAGCAAAGCACCTACAGCGGTGCTACGGCCACACTGCCCATCCTCAACCTGGCCTATTATCCGGAAGAGCGCGGAGCCTACAACCTCACCACCGAACTCACCGCCGACGGACAGTTGCGCCATCCGCAGCAACGGTGGGGCGGCATGATGCGGCGACTGGACACCAACGACTTCGAGACGGCCAATATCGACTATGTGGAGTTCTGGCTGCTCGACCCGTTTATCTACACCAACCGCCAGAGCGATGCCGCGGACTATGGCGGCGACCTCTATATCAATCTGGGGGAAGTGAGCGAGGACATTCTCCGCGACGGCAAGAAATTCTCGGAGAGCAATATGCCGGTGGACGGACAGGGCACCTTCACGCGCACGGCATGGGGCAAGGTGCCACAGCAGCCGACACAGACCTACGCCTTTGCCACGACAGCAGGAGCACGCCAGAAGCAGGATGTCGGCCTCAACGGACTGACCGACGAAGAAGAACGGGTGCAGCCGGCCTACGCCCGTTTCCTCAGCAGTGTGCAGGTCAACGACAGTGTGCGCGCCGTCCTCAACGCAGACCCGGCCAACGACAACTACCACTACTTCCGCGGACGCGACTATGACGAGCACCGGACTTCCATTCTCGACCGCTACAAACGCATCAACATGCCACAGGGCAACTCGCCCGACTCGGAGAGCCAGACGGAGGGCTATGACACCAGCTACAAGACCACACCGGACGTGGAGGACATCAACCAGGACTATACGCTCAACGAGTATGAACGCTATTACCAATACCGCGTCAGCATCCGCCCGGAGGATCTGCGACAGGGCTACAACCATATCACGGATGTGCGCGAAGCCACCGTGTCACTGCGTGACGGCACCACGGAGACCGTGCGTTGGTATCAGTTCCGCATCCCACTGGACCAGTATGACGAACGGGTGGGCAGCATCAGCGACTTTACCAGCATCCGCTTCATGCGTATGTTCCTGACCGGATTCCGCCATCCTGTGGTGTTGCGCTTCGGATCGCTGGACTTGGTACGCGGCGAATGGCGCGTCTACCAGCAATCCTTGTCCAACGCCCCGGCGACAGGTACGATAGCGGTCTGCGGCGTGAATATCGAAGAGAACAACGACAAGCAACCGGTCAACTACGTCCTGCCGCCGGGTGTGAGCCGGGTAACGGATCCGTCGCAGCCCCAACTGGTCGAAGACAATGAGCAGGCCATGAGCCTCACCGTGCGCAACCTGGCTCCCGACGAATCGAAGGCCGTATACAAGAACACCACGCTCGACCTGCGCCGATACAAGCATCTTCAGATGTTTGTCCATGCCAACCACCTCATCGACGATGCCACAGGACTGCAGAACGGCGACCTGGCCCTCTTCGTGCGTCTGGGCAGTGACTACAAGAACAACTACTACGAATATGAGATTCCGCTGACGCTGACCCCAGACCGCAACGACTATAACAAATACAATATCGACGACTGCAGGGCCGTATGGCCGGAAGCCAATATGCTGGATGTAGACCTCTCCATCTTCACCCGACTGAAACGCCAGCGCAACAAGTCGAAGGCACAGGGCGGAGCCGTATTCACACAGCGTTTCTCTGCGGCAGACGACCAGCATACGGGATGCACGGTGAGCATCCTCGGCAATCCGTCGCTCGGCGAAGTCCGGACGATGATGATTGGGGTGAGGAACAAGTCCGGCACACAGAAATCGGGTGAGGTTTGGGTCAACGAACTGCGCCTGCGCGACTTCAACGACAACGGAGGATGGGCCATGAGCGGCGCGATGAATATGCAACTCTCGGATGTGGGCACCGTCAATGTCAGCGGCAGGATGATGACCAGTGGGTTCGGCGGACTGGAGGAAAGCGTGCTCCAGCGTTCCACGGACGACTACAAGACCTACTCCGTCACGGCCAACGTCGAGCTGGGACGGTTCTTTCCCGACAAGGCCAAAGTGTCGGCTCCCCTCTACTATTCGGTGACGAAGGAAGAGACCCGTCCGAAGTACAACCCTCTGGACACAGACCTCACCCTTGACGAATCCCTTGATGCAGCCGCCAACCAACAAGAACGCGACTCCATCGAGCATATTGCCATTACCCGAACCACCAATACGAACCTGTCGCTGTCGAACGTCCGTGTGGGCATCCGTTCCAAGAACCACCCCATGCCCTATGACCCCGCCAATTTCTCGTTCTCCTACAGCCACTCCCACCGCCAGACCAGCGGTGAGACCACCGTCTATGAAAAGGAGGACCAATGGCGCGGTGCCTTCAACTATGTCTACGAACCCGTCATCCAACCGTTGGTACCGTTCCGGAAGCTCAAGGGGAAATCGAAATGGAGCCAATATCCGAAACAGTTCAGCCTCAACTGGCTGCCACAGAGCATCTCGTTCAACACCGAGATGCTCCGCAACTACTACGAGCTACAGGAACGCGACCTGGAAAGTACCGGAGGGCAACAGCTCCCCCTCACCTTCAGCCAGCAGTTTCTCTGGAACCGTGAATTTACCGTCCAGTGGGATCTCACCCAACGCCTGCACCTCGACTTCCAGTCTGCCACACACGCACAGATAGAAGAGCCTTATACCCCCGTCAACAAAGACCTCTACCCCGAGCGGTATCAGGCTTGGAAGGATTCGGTATGGCAAAGCATCCACCGTTTCGGAGAGCCTCTCGACTACCAGCAACGCTTCTCGGCCTCGCTGCAATGGCCTCTGAACCTGCTGCCCATCCTCGACTGGGTGACGGGAAACACGAAATATGAAGCGCACTACAGTTGGCTGCGCGGAACAGAGTTGGACGACGGAACCAGTCTGGGACATACTATCAGCACCAACCGACAGACCAATGTCTCTGCCACCTTCAATCTGGAGACCCTCTACAACCATATCCCCTACCTCAAACGCCTTAACCGGCAAAGGGCGAAATGGCAAAGGCCGTCGCAGGGCAAGGAGAAACAACACCCGTCGCAAGACCGCCGATGGTGGTTCCGCACAGTGCAGTCAGCCACCCAATTCCTCATGATGCTGCGGTCGGTCAGCATGACCTACCGTGACGACTACTCCCTGTCCGTACCGGGTTTTCTGCCCGCTGTCGGCGATGCCTTCGGGCAACGTGGCGGTCATCTGATGGCTCCGGGACTGGGTTTTGCCTTTGGTATGGTGGACGACGGTTATGTGGAACAGGCACTGGACCGCGGATGGCTGCTGACCGTAGACAGCATTGCCTCGCCAGCCACCACCAACCACACCACCGACCTGCAGTTGCGGGCCGTGCTGGAACCCCTTCGCGGACTGCGCATTGACCTTCACGCCAACCGTACCCATACCCGTGCGCATACCATACAATATATGTACACGGGGATGCCAACCACGCTGAGCGGCACTTTTTCCATGACCACGCTGTCACTGAAATCGGCCCTGGAGGGCATGGGCAGTGCCTCCAACGGTTACCGTTCGGCCTCGTTCTCCCGTTTCTGTCAGTCACTGGAGACCTTCCGCCAGCGTGCTGCGGCGACCTACGGCACCCTGCCGGACAGCTATCATGCCACCGTGATGATTCCCGCCTTCCTGTCTGCCTACACCAGCAGTGGCAGCGACGGTTTCTTCCCCTCGCTGACCGCCCTGTTGCCCAACTGGACTGTGAAATACACGGGGCTGTCGTCCCTGCCGTGGGTGGCGGATCATTTCAAGAGCATCACCCTTTCCCACGCCTACAAGAATATCTATGCCGTGGGCAGTTTCTCCGCGACCAATGCCGCCTCACTCTCCGACTACAGCGTACCGACGGTCAGTCTGAACGAGGCGTTCTCGCCGTTGCTCGGCATCGATGCCTCGCTCCAGAACGACCTCAGCATCAAACTGGAATACCGCACTACCCGAGTGATAAGCCTCTCCATGACGAGTGTACAGATTAACGAGAGTCTGTCGAACGACTGGGTGCTGGGTGTGGGGTATAAAATCAACGACTTCAACCTGTTCGGAATGGCCAACAACCGCAGGGTAAGCCGTGCGCAGCGCGGCCGGAAGCAACAGGCAGACACCAAAAAGAGTCCGAAGACCGGGGTCAACCACGACCTCAATCTGCAGATGGACTTCTCTTTGCGTCGTCAAGCCTCCCTCTCGCGTGACATTGCCACAGCCACCAGTACTGCCAATACCGGCAATACGGCACTGAAGCTGTCGTTGGTGGCGGAATACACGCTGTCGCGTCTGCTCACGCTGAGTGCCTACTACGACCGGCAGACCAATACGCCCCTGCTGGCCTCGTCAAGCTATCCCACCACGACCCACGACTTCGGTCTCTCGCTGAAATTCAGTCTGTCCAGATAGCACGGGCTATTCCTGTTCAGCCGCAGCGTGCAACACCTCGGAGAGTGTGGGATGGATATGCACCATGTCACGCAACTGGCTGACCGTAGCACCCAGACACATCAGACTGCTGACCTCCTGAATGAGGTCGGCTGCATGGGCACCATAGGCATGGCAGCCGACGATATGGTCATCGGCATCCGACAACAGTTTCAGCATACCTTCCGGAGCATCCATGGCCAATGCCTTGCCGTTGGCGCGCCAGAAAGCCTTGCGGCAACGGTAGCCGGGAAGCGTGGCCTTGCACTGATTCTCGGACAGACCCACACAGGCCGCCTCAGGAGTGGTGAAGATGGCCGACGGCATGATGTCGAAGCGGATATGATCCGGATGGCCGGTCAAGCGGTTGACCACATGGATGCCCTGCATCTCGGCTGCATGAGCCAGCATCTGCAGTCCATTGACATCGCCGATGGCATAGACTCCGCCGACATTGGTTTCAAAATGTCCGTCGACAGCAATACCCTTCTTCCCGTCGTATGCAATCCCGGCCACGTCAAGGTCCGGCGACACGTTGGGCTTGCGCCCGGTGGCCACGAGGATGGCATCGGCATCTATATCGGAGAGCGAGGTCACAGCCGTCTTCATCCGGAACGTGATGCCCTGCCGCTCCATATATTTGCGGAGCCGCTTGGCGACATCGCTGTCGAGCATGGGCAGACATTCCTTGAGGTATTCGATGACCGTCACCTCAGAACCGAACCGACGGAACACACTGGCGAACTCCATCCCCACCACGCCGGCTCCGATGATGCACAGGCGACGAGGTTGCTCCTGACATTGCAGGAGACGGGTCGAATCCATCACATGAGGTAGGTCGCTGCCCTCGACAGCGAGCATCTTACTGCTACTACCCGTGGCAATGATGATGTGCGGTGCCGTGTATTCACTGTCGCCCACACGGACGGTATGCGGTCCGGTGAAGACACCCCGTCCGCGTACCAACGTGATGCCCGGTGCGGACATCAACTGCTCCACACCGCTGCGCAACGCCGCCACCACCTCCGGTTGCCGACCGACGGCCTCGTCGAACGACCGGGCATGGACATACGTTTTTGTCGGGATGCACCCCCGGTTGAGACACGTGCCTCCCACCTGGTCAGCCTCAATGACCACCACCTGCAGTCCGCGTCGGGCAGCCAGCTGTGCGGCGCGGTAGCCTCCCGGCCCCGCACCGATAACGATAAGGTCAGTTTTCTGCATGAATCATCTGTTTATAGGTGACAATGGGATGCTTGGCGGCCAGGACATCGTCCACCCGTCCGATGGGAGTGCGGTGGGGAGCCGCCTTGACGGTGTCGGGCTGCGTCCGGGCCTCTTCTGCTATCTGGCGCATGACGGCAATGAATCCGTCCAGCGTGTCTTTCGACTCGCTCTCGGTAGGTTCAATCATCAGCGACTCGTGGAAGAGCAACGGGAAATAGATGGTGGGAGCATGATAGCCGTAGTCGAGCAAACGCTTCGCCACATCCATGGTGGTCACTCCTGTCGTCTTGTCTTTCAGACCGTCAAACACGAACTCGTGCATACAGTGCCCCTCGATGGGTAACAGATAGACATCCTTCAGACATTCCTTGATGTAGTTGGCATTGAATGTGGCCAAAGGCCCCACCATTTTCATCTGCTGACGACCCAAGGTAAGGATATAGGCATAAGCCTTCATGACCACTCCGAAATTGCCGGCGGCATACGGACTGACAAAAGGCAGGAACGGTTCCAGCCCACTTCTCACACCGACCGGGCCACTGCCGGGACCGCCGCCGCCATGAGGGGTGGAGAAGGTCTTGTGCAGATTGATGTGCATCACGTCAAAACCCATATCCCCGGGACGGCATACGCCGAGCATCGGGTTCAGGTTAGCCCCGTCGTAATACATCAGTCCGCCACAGCCGTGGATGAGCTGCGCGATGGCAGGAATGTCGGTCTCGAAGAGTCCCAGCGTATTGGGATTGGTCATCATCATGGCAGCGATGCAGTCCCCTTCCGCCTCGACAATCCCTTTCAGGTCGTCGAGCGATACCCTGCCGTCGGCGGTCGACTTCACCTCGACGATTTCCAGTCCGCAGACGGCTGCCGAAGCCGGATTGGTGCCATGGGCGGAATCGGGCACAATGACCTTGGTACGTGTGCCGTCGCCCCGGCTCTCATGATACCCCCTGATGACCATCAGTCCGGTCAGTTCACCATGGGCACCGGCAAAGGGCTTCAACGTGAAGTCGGCCAAGCCGGTCAGAGCGCAGAGTGCCTTCTTCAGCCGTCGGCACACCTCCTGTGCGCCACGGATTGTTGCTTCGGGCTGCAAGGGATGCAGCCCCGTGAACTGCGGCAGGGCAGCCACCTCCTCGTTGACCTTGGGATTATACTTCATGGTGCACGACCCCAGAGGATAGAAGCCGTTGTCCACTCCGAAATTATCGGTTGAAAGGTTGGTATAGTGGCGTACCACGGTCAGTTCGTCACATTCCGGCAGTTCGGCCGGATGCTTCCGTTGCAACTGCTCCGGCACGCTGTAGTCGCCAAACTCGTTACGAGGCAGCGTATAGCCCCTCCGTCCGGGTTTTGAAAGTTCGAATACAAGGTTTCCGTATAACTTGTTGTTCATAAGGCTTTACTGTACATTAGGGGTTGATGATACGGATCAGACGGTCGATGTCGGCCTTGGTGCGCTGTTCCGTGACGGCCATCATCAGTTGGTCGCCACCCACCTTCACGCCACCGAAGATACCGTTGTCGGTGAGCCGTTGGAGCAACTGATCCAGATTGCCGTCGTAGCGTACCACAAACTCGTTGAAGAAGGGCTTTTGATAGACCAGTCCGAACTGCCCCGTGGCAGTCAACCGGTCACAGAGATAGTGGGCACCGGCATACGACAGTTGGGCGGCCTCGCGCAATCCCTCTTTGCCCATCAGCGAGAGATAGACCGTCACGAAGAGGGCCATCAGACTTTGGTTGGAGCAGATGTTCGAGGTGGCCTTCTGGCGGCGGATATGCTGCTCCCGGGCTTGGAGCGTCAGTACAAAGACGCGCTGTCCCCGATTGTCTTTCGTCATTCCGGCAATGCGTCCCGGCATTTTCCGCAACAGCTTCTCCGTACAGCACAGATAGCCCACATACGGGCCGCCGAACTGCATGGGGATGCCCAACGACTGTCCACTGCCCGCCGCGATGTCGGCTCCCCATTCACCGGGGGTCTTCAGCAGGGCGAGGTCTGCGGCAATGCTGTCCATGACGAAGAGTCCCTTGTGCTGGTGTATCAGGTCGGCAAATCCACTGTAGTCCTCGACAATGCCATAGTAGTTGGGCTGCTGCACGAGGACACCGGCCACACCGCCTTCCAACAGTTGCCGTTCCATATCGTCACGGTCGGTCACACCGTCACGCATGGCCACCTGATGGAGTTGGATGCCGTGGAAGTGGGCATAGGTCTCCATGACGCGGAGCGTCTTGGGGTCTACCGTCGCACTGACCAGGAAACGGGACTGTTTCTTTCCGGCAGCCACAGCCATCATCATGGCTTCGGCACAGGCTGTCGTACCGTCGTACATCGAGGCATTGGAAATCTCCATGCCTGTCAGTTCCGCCATCATCGATTGGTATTCAAAGATATAGTGGAGCGTTCCCTGCGATATTTCAGCCTGATAGGGGGTGTAGCTGGTCAACAGTTCCGACCGGCTCAGCAGATAGGGAATCACCGCCGGCGTATAGTGGTCGTAGACCCCTGCTCCGCCGAAGCACAGCAGGGGACGGTTCATGTCGCCCAACTGCTTGAACACGCTCCGCACCTCCATCTCGCTCATCCCGTCGGGCAGGTCATAGTCGCCGCGGAAGCGGATGGACTCCGGCACCCCGTCATAGAGGTCGTCGAGACGGTCAATGCCGATGCGCTGCATCATCTGCTGCAGGTCGCTGTCGGTATGTGGGAAATACTTATAGGACATCTCGTGCGTTTTTAGAGTCATTGGTTACAGAATGTCTCATAGGTCTTGGCATCCATCAATGGTTTCAACTCGTCCGGATTGCTCAGTTCCACCTTGATGATCCAGTTGGCGAAGGCATCCTGATTGATCAGCTCGGGCTGGTCTGCAAGAGCCTCGTTCACCTCCACCACCGTACCGCTGACGGGTGACATCAGGTCGCTGGCGGCCTTGACGCTTTCCACGGCTCCGAACTCCTCGCCGGCCGTCACCGCATCCCCCACGTCGGGCATATCGACATAGACCACATTGCCCAAGGCGTGCTGTGCATAGTCCGTGATGCCCACGAAACCCATGTTTCCTTCTACACGTACATACTCGTGCGACTCACTGTAATAGAGTCCTTCAATTACTTTTGCCATAATCGTATAGTTTTTAGTTGTTGTATCTTGTCATTTCTTGTAATGCTTGTCATAGAAGCGTTTCTTGACCACCGTGCCGGGAAACACCTTCTTGCGGATCTGCACCTCCAATGCGGTGCCGAGGGCAGCGTATGGACTGTCGACGAGGGCCAGACACACGCTCTTGTCCGTCGATATCGTGTGGTATCCTGTGGTCACGGTGCCGACGGTCTGTCCATCCTTCATCACGGCATAGCCATGGCGCGGTATGGCCTTGTCGTGCAGCTCGATGCCCACGAGTTTCCGGGGCACGCCCTCCGTTTTCTGTCGGGCCAAAGCCTCCCGACCGATGAAGTCCGCCTTGTCCAGTTTCACGAAGATGCCAAGTCCTGCCATGATGGGCGAGATGTCTGCCGAAAGCTCGTCGCCATAGAGCGGCAGTCCCACCTCGAAGCGCAACGTGTCGCGACAACCCAGTCCACAGGGTTTCACCCCAGCCTCCATCAGTTTGTCCCAGTACCGGTTGATTTCCTCAGGGGAGGCATAGATTTCAAAACCATCCTCGCCGGTATAACCCGTGCGCGAGACGATGGTATCACCAAGGGTCTTGAAGGTATAGAACACCAACTCGCTGCAAGGGATGCCGAGCACCTGTTCCATGACCCGTTCGGCTTCCGGCCCTTGCACGGCCAGTTGCCCATAGCGGTCGCTCTGGTGGTCAAGGGTCACATCGAAGCCGTCAGCCTGTTGCTGCATCCAGTCCCAGTCCTTGTCGATATTGGCGGCGTTGATGACAAGAAAGAAGCGGTCGTCCGCCATCTTGTAGACCAACAGGTCGTCGACCGTACCGCCGTTCTCATAGCACATCATGCCGTAGAGGATTTTCCCCACAGCGATGCCTTCCACGTTGTTGGTGAAGATATGGTTCACATAGCGTTCGGCCTCCGGTCCGCTGACGAGCACCTCGCCCATGTGGCTCACGTCGAACACGCCGCAGTGTTGGCGTACCGCCTGATGTTCGTCGACAATATTGGAATACTGTATGGGCATGTCAAAACCGCCGAACGGTGACATGAGTGCGCCAAGGGCCACGTGTTTGTCGTAAAGACAGGTTCGTTTGTTGTTCATAGTTTGTTCTTAGTTTTCAGTTCTTGTTTTTTGTATCTTGTAGTCAGTCTGTCAGCAGACGGACAAAATCTTCTTTCCCGAGACGGTAGATGATGTCGTCAATCCGGTCGGGCAGGGCACTGCGGACGGCCTGCGCGGTGAGCGGCACGCCATGCAGCTTTCTGAGCAGACCGTTGTCCAGGTCGCCGATGAGGAAATAGTCGCCCATCAGGTTGATGCTGCGTATCCTGTTACGGTACACGTCGACCCTCGCCTCGAAATCGCCGACACCCTCTATCCGGCGGTGCTTCACTACGGTATAACGCGGGTTATTGCCATAGATGAATTCGTCGGTGAGGTATTCGGCCTCCATCCGTTCGATTTCCGTTATTTCCTCCGGGGTCAGGCAGTAGGTCTCGTCGCAGAAATGGCGGACGGCGAATGCCTTCAGTTCTTCGATGCTGATGGTAATATGGTTTTTGAGCAGGTCAATGCGCTGCCGCACACTTTCCACACCTTTCGACAGCAGTTTCTCGCCGGTCGGCGTGATGGAACCCACCATATTGACGAGGTCGGTGTCATAGAGCAGCGTACTGTGGACGATGCTGCGCCCGGGGATGCGGTAGAAGGCACTCCCCGAGAGTTTCCTGTCGCCCAGCATCACGTCATTACGTCCGTTGGCCCGGGCATCCACACCCAACCGACGGAGCATACTGACGAGCATACCCATATAGCGGTTGAAGACAAAGCCCACGCCCTCGTCGGTGGTGACATACGACAGCATCAGGTTGTTCCTGTCGGCATAGACACAGCCGCCACCACTTTTCCTGCGGTAGGTCTGTATGTGGTGCTGCCGACAGAAAGCGAGATTCACCTCATTGTCTATCAACTGGTTCCGTCCGAATATCACGGTAGGCTCCACCTGCCAGAGGAAGAAGCAGTCTGGAGCCTTCAGACACCGGGCCACGTATTCCTCCATGGCCAGATAGAAGGTCAGTCTTCTGGTGCGTTCATCGGGCAGGGCGACGTGTAACATATACTTAGTATTTCTTGTCGTAGGCGTGCAACGGATAGTCGGTGGTGTAGTGCAGCCCACGACATTCCTTGCGTTCGAGCGCCCATCGGGTGATGAGATAACCCACATTGATCATGTTGCGCAACTCGCAGATATCCCGACTGGCCTTGACGCGCTTGAAGAGGCGTTCCGTCTCTTCATAGAGCATATCCAGGCGGTCCCATGCCCGGTGCAGCCGCAGGTCAGAGCGCACGATGCCCACATAGTTGGACATGATCTGTGCCACCTCCTTGACCGACTGCGTGATGAGCACTTTCTCCTCGTTGGTCATGGTGCCCTCGTCGTTCCATTCCGGCACGTTGGTGTTGAAGTCGTATTCGTCGATGTGCTGGAGCGAGTGGCGTGCAGCTGCATCGGCATAGACCACGGCCTCTATCAGCGAGTTGCTGGCCAAGCGGTTGCCGCCGTGCAGTCCCGTGCAGGAACATTCGCCAAGGGCATAGAGGCGTTCGATGCTCGACTGTCCGTTGAGGTCGACCTTGATGCCTCCACACATATAGTGGGCGGCAGGACGCACGGGAATGTAGTCGGTGGTGATGTCGATGCCGATGGAAAGACACTTCTGGTAGATATTGGGGAAATGGCGGCGCGTCTCTTCGGCCGGTTTGTGGGTGACATCGAGACAGACGTGGTCCAGACCGTGTATCTTCATCTCCTTGTCGATGGCACGCGCCACGATGTCGCGCGGTGCGAGCGACAGGCGTTCGTCGTATTTCTCCATGAAGGTCTCGCCGTTCGGCAACTTCAAGATACCGCCATATCCGCGCATGGCCTCGGTGATGAGGTAGGCCGGGTGGGTCTCTTTCGGGTTGTGCAACACGGTGGGATGGAACTGCACGAACTCCATGTCGGCCACGGTGCCCTTGGCCCGATAGACCATGGCAATGCCGTCGCCGGTGGCGATGACGGGATTCGAGGTGGTGAGATAGACCGCACCGCAACCACCCGTACACATGACGGTGACCTTGGCCAGGTAGGTGTCCACCTTCCCGGTGTCGGGGTTGAGCACATAGGCCCCGTAGCATTGGATATGGGGGGAGCGTCGAGTGATGCGCACACCGAGGTGGTGTTGCGTGATGATCTCCACGGCAAAATGGTGTTCCTTGATGTCAATATTGGGGTTGTGGCGCACGGCCTCCATCAGTCCGCGCTGGATTTCGGCTCCGGTGTCGTCGGCATGGTGCAGGATGCGGAACTCCGAATGGCCACCCTCGCGGTGCAAGTCAAAATGGCCGTCCTTCCGGTCGAAGTTAACGCCCCAGTTCACCAGTTCCTCAATCTGCGACGGGGCGTTGCGCACCACCTGCTCCACGGCCTTCGGGTCGGAGATGTAGTCTCCGGCCACCATCGTATCCTTGATGTGTTTCTCGAAATTGTCCACTGCCAGATTGGTGACGGAAGCCACACCGCCTTGCGCAAACGTGGTGTTGGCCTCGTCCAGCGAGCTTTTGCAAATCATGCAGACGCGCCCTTTTCCGGCACGTGCAATCTTCAAGGCATAGCTCATGCCGGCCACGCCGGCACCTATAATCAGATAATCGTACTTATAAACCATGGTGTTTTGTTATATTGGTGCAAAAATACTAATTTATTGTTGAAAACCATTCATCAAACCATAATTATTTTGTAATTTTGCATCCATATCATGGACAAACTCAAGATTATACTCCTTCTATTGTGGGTCACGGTGGCTGTATCGGCACAGGAAGCGGAAGCCCCCGACACCTTCCGTGTCGACACCGTGGACGTGGCACTGCCGTGGCCACAGAACATCCGATACCGTCTCGACTCGCTGCTCCGCCACTCCATGTTCGAGACCAGCACCGTTGGACTGGAGGTCTATGACCTGACCGCGGACTCCATATTATATAAGGTGAACGAGCACCAGATGCTGCGCCCTGCCTCAACCATGAAACTCGTCACGGCCATTGCCGCCATCGACAAGTTGGGCGGTTCGTTCCGGTTCCGCACCCAACTCTACTATACCGGACACGTGGACAACCATACGCTCTCAGGCAACTTGTATTGCGTGGGCGGCTTCGACCCCCGTTTCAACATCGACGACATGAACGCCTTCGTGGAGAGCATCCGCCGCATGGGGGTGGACACCATCCGCGGCAGCATCGTGGCCGACCGCACCATGAAGGACGAGAACCTGCTGGGAGAGGGCTGGTGTTGGGACGACGACAACCCGAAGCTGTCGCCGCTGACCATTGGCCGCAACACGGAGTTCATGGAACGTTTCATCCGTCAGCTTACCGATGACGGGGTCGTGCTGGAGGTCAGCGTAGCCGACGGCGCACTGCCCGACAGTGCCTATCACCTCTGCTCCCGTTACCACAGCATCGACCAGGTGTTGCAGCGCATGATGAAGCAGAGCGACAATTTCTATGCCGAGGCCCTGTTCTATCAGTTGGCGGCCAGCCAAGGATGCCGTCCGGCGCGTGCCAAGGATGCGGCTGCCATCGTCAAGCAGTTGATTGCCAAGGTGGGATTGGGTTCCCGTCCCTACCGCATCGCCGACGGCAGCGGTCTCTCGCTTTACAACTATCTCTCTGCCGAACTGGAAGTGCGGCTCCTGCGCTATGCCTACCGCAACAGCACCGTCTACCTCCATCTGCTCCCCTCGCTGCCTGTGGCTGGGGTCGACGGCACACTGCGCGACCGTATGCGCGGCACGTTTGCCGCTGAAAATGTCAAGGCCAAGACCGGCACCGTCGAGGGGGTGTCGTCACTGGCCGGCTACTGTACTGCGGCCAACGGCCACCAGCTCTGCTTCTCCATCATCAACCAGGGCATCATGCACACCAAGAACGGCCGTCGTTTCCAGGACCGCGTCTGCAACGCACTCTGTGCACCATGAGTTCCTTACGGGTACACAAAAAAAAGAGTTCCAATCTCTTGGAACTCCTTGTGGGCGCTGAGGGATTCGAACCCCCGACCCTCTGCTTGTAAGGCAGACGCTCT
>CAVJNH010000007.1:0-51990 GCA_963651005.1 Oscillibacter sp. MSJ-31 | reverse complement strand
AACTCTCTCTATTTGATAATGTATAACGTAACGCGATTTTATCGCATCAGTAGTAATGATAAATGATATGTTGAAAAGCTTCATAAATAAAAGGTGTAAGCATGGATGCCTTGTAATATTTGTGCTTTGTTCAGTCGTAATTGTAGTTTGGTTCATTTGCCGGATGGTGGCTATGAATCCACAGATTACTTTTACAAATACAGATAATGACACTTTGGCCGTATTCCATTTGTCAATAGACAATGGCCGTTGTATAGTATCAACCTGTCCTGATAATAGTGGAAGAGTTATCAGTTTTCTCGTAGATACAGGTAACAACACCGATTGCTTTCGGATACATTCTGACGACATGGAATATTTAGAACGGCTGGGGCTATTAAGCAGATTTAGTAGATGGCTGGCACCATATCCCACTGCTAGTGCATTGAAAAGGTTTAGTCATGGGATGAATCCTTTTAATACGTATAAGACGGGGAGGTTGCCCGTCTATCCATATAATGAAATAGAGGGTGCCTATTTCATGAAAACTAACGATAGGCAGTCAAACATGATAGGTATGTCCTTCCTAAGAAATCAACTTGTCGAGTTTTCGAAGCAGAACGGCGTGATGCGAATCCATAAAACCATCCCTTGGGACTATACAAGATACCTTAATCTGAAACGAGATACGCAAAAATTTCTTCACTATTTCCGACGTTATGATATACAGATGGAAATCAATGGGCGTACACACTGGTTCTTTCTCGATACTGGACATGTTATGCTAACGTAAGGATGCCCATGTCCGAAGCCGAATACGTCACGGGCACTGTTATTCATTCAAAGAATCTCTATAGTTCCGAAGGAGATAAAATGCTGTTAGATGTAATTACAGACGAACAAGGCGTTGTCTCTATAGATGGACGAGAATATCATCGAGGTATTTATTATATGGAAGAAATTGGTTATAAAACGCCCTACGTTGTGAATCCTGTGCTGTTCTTCGACGAAGACTTCCTTCTTGATTTTAAGAATCTGAGAATATGGTTTAAACAGTAGATTTATCAAACAAAAAAACGATATATATTATGACTATAATCTGTAGTAACAAAAATTGCGGTCATGTCAATGCTGACGGTAATTCATACTGCGTGAAGTGCGGTGAAGTTCTCCCTGGAAAGTTTCCTAATATGGTTGTCATCAAATCTCAGTATGAGAATTTGAAACATGAGCATAAGGAGTTGGAAAGTCTTGAAAGGGAAAACTCAAAGCAAAAAAAAGAGTTAGACGAATTAAAGAAGAACGGCTTCGCTCCACAAGGCTTTCACCTTGAAAAAGATATATATATTCTTGGCGGGAGAATAAAAAACTTAGAGCGTACGAGATTTGGTGCACCGAGCAAATCAAGCTCGGCCGAAGAAGCTATGGCAGGCTATAAAGAAGTGGTGGAAGGAAACAGAATAAATTTATTTTGCTTTTGCTGTTGATTTTCTGGGATTTTCTGGGCTTCGTGACACGTAACAGGCCACTGTCACGAAAAGAAAGTCTGATTTCCTTGCAGGATTATGGGCGATTTCGTACCTTTGCAGGCAGAAAGCAAGTGTAACAAGCTGGGACTTCAGTGTCCGTCAGCCGCCGGTCGGAAAGGCCGGTGAATGTTGTTCTTTGTTTATTGTTACACTTAAATTTTCAATCATGAGAAGGAAAATTTATCATGAAAGGGTGTGCTGCTGCTCACCCAAGGAGGGCATGGTCTATATGCAGGCCAGTCTGTTGAGAGCCCTCGTCAACCGTGAAATCCACCCCATCCGCTGTGCGTCAACCTGTGGACGGAAAGCGCAAAAGGCCATCGCGCTGGGAGACCTCTGCGTGGAAGCACACCATCCGCTCTGGGCACTGAAAATCTGGAGGTTTGCCCTCCGCGAGATTCACGACAAGGACTATGACGACTGGATGAACGTGCAGTTCAACGAAGCATACGTCAGCCTGCACGACGTGGTTTCGGATGGTCTCTGCGAACTCATCGGAAAGCGGATGGATGAGGTCCACCGGAGTCTCGGGCTGGATGCCCCCAAAGGAAGGGACAGCTGCGAATACCGGTGTGGGGACGGATGGTATGACGGTTTCTTGCAGGAGAAGTACGGCCACGACGTGGCCGGCTGGTGCGCATACTTCGCAAAGATGAGGGACGATGCCATTGCCCGGCAGTCCACCGACCGCCTCTTCCGGGAGGGACAGGGGGAGCTGCCGCCACAGGCGCAGGACTTCTTCCAGTATTGGGAGGATGTTGACCCTACGGTGCAGGAGTTGTATTTTAAGGTGGATGACTGGAGCTGAACGCTCCAGCCCTCCCATCACGGAGGAGCTGCGGTCTCGAATGGCCGTGGCTCCTGATGCTTCGAGAACGGGATTGCGATGGGGGCTGCGGCTGTCGCACGTTTGAAAATAGTCCGACAAAAGCGAGGACATTTCAGAAAATATTCGTACCTTTGACGCTGCGCGTCGAGGGTACTCACGCTCGGAAAAACTCAAATAAATTTGGTTTTTCTCTCGCTTATTCGTACCTTTGCCGAATACAAGGAAGAAAAAAGCATGAAGACAAGAGTATTATAGACCGCACTCACGCTGGCGTTGTCCTGCCACGTGGGGGCCTATGCCCAGATGGCGACAGCGGTACGGGCGAAGACTGATACCTTAATGTTGAGTGTTGAATGTTGAATGTTGAATGTTGAGTGTTGAATTGAGTGCGGTGAAGCCTCAATGCCCCTTGATTGTCGGTGTGGAGGATTGAACATCGGCCAAAAAGAGAGAGGGCGTGTCCGTTTCGGCACGCCCTCTTTTCTTCCCTATCAACAAATGGTTACTTCAAGTTGCCGTCAGCATCGAAGGTGAAGGTCAGTGTCTTGTCTAAAAGGCCCTTGGCCACGACTTCGGCCATCTCGTCCGCAGCAACCAATCCACTGTGGGAACTGCCTGTTACGGCGAACTGGCTGGAAGCTCCGCCCGAAGCATAGACGAGACTATAGTTGCAGGAGTACTTTTGGACATACTCGATGGTCTTGGCCGAGGTCATGTCCTTGTCGGCTTTCAGCGTGACGGTCTTCTTGACGGTGAACGTGGCGGGCAGTTTGGCCGTCAGCGTCTTCGACCATGAAGTGGTGGTCATGGCCTCGGTCTTGGCACCCGTGCCGTCGTTGTACTCGATCTGGATGTCGCAGTACTCCAGCATGTCCTCGCTCTCCGAGAACGACACGCTGAGTTCCACGCCGGTGGGTTTGTTGTCCGTTTTCTTGTCGTTGTCATCGTCATCGCCGCCGCAGGCAGTGAACACGGTGGTCATCATTGCGCAGCAAAGGACGGCTGCGAGCGTCATCAGATACTTTTTCATCACGTTTTGTGTTTAATATTTTTACCTTTATCGTTACGTTTTATCTTGTTTTCCAGGGCAAAGTTACCAATTTCTTCCGTAAAAGCACGCTCTTGACGCAGAAAATGTCGGATGTCGGGCTGAAATCATGTACTCTTCTTGTGATGGTCCACAATATCCATCAAACTCATCATTCAGTTCGAGCATCCATCCGGGCAGTTTCCGCTTGGCATTTGTAACCAGTTCGTCGGGCATTTCCTTGTAGTACGCGTAGGCCATGGGGCCGGCGATGGCGGCCAGCGTGTCGGCATCACCGCCAAGAGCGATGGCCAGTTTCAGACAGTCGGCGTAGTCTTGGCTTTCGAGGAAACAAATCAAGGCTGCCGGAACCGCGACGGAAATCTTCGCGTCCCCTACGCCACAGCGTTTCCGCCATGTCCTTGTGGTGCAACAGGGCCTCGGCGCAGGCGAAGGTGCAGACGGTATCGTCGGTATAGTCATTGTCGGGCAAAAGAAGGTCCACCTTGTCGAAATGCGTAAGAATTACGCCGTCATCCAACTTATTGCACATTTTTTTTTGAAATGTGCAGGAAAAGCATTACCTTTGCACAAAATTTTGTTATTTGTGCAATGGACAACATACCAAGTTTCAATGCTTACATCGAGAAAACCATCAAAGACAACTGGTTGCTCGATGCCTTGACGGACTACAAAGGTGCTACGCTGCAATTCAATGATGTGGCACGCAAGATAGAAAAGCTGCATATCCTCATGGAAGCAGCGGGAGTGGAGAAAGGGGACCGCATTGCCGTATGCGGCAGGAACTCCGCCCATTGGGCCGTCGCCTATCTGGCCACACTGACCTACGGGGCTGTGGTCGTACCTATTCTTCATGAATTCAACAGTGAACAGATTCACAATATCGTCAATCATTCCGGAGCGAAGCTGCTCTTTGTCGGTGACTACGTCGTCAAGACCATTGACGAAAAGGAAATGCCCCGTCTGGAGGGCATCCTGAATCTTCCCGATTTCTCCATACATACCAGTCGGAAAGAGGCGTTGAGCCAGGCCCGCGAACACCTCAACGAACGCTTCGGACAAAAATATCCGATGGCCTTCAGCAAGGAAGACATCCATTGGCACGTGGATTCGCCGGATGAGCTATGTATGCTCAACTACACCAGCGGAACCACCGGACACTCCAAGGGGGTGATGCTTCCCTACCGTGCCTTGTGGGGCAACGTCAGTTTCTGCCTGCGCGCATTGGCCCCAAAGCTCCCGAAATACAGCAAGCTCATCTCCATCCTCCCCATGGCCCACATGTATGGGCAGGCCATCGAGTTCCTGTTCCCCTTCTGCGCAGGCTACCATCTCTACTTCCTCACCCGTCTCCCGTCTCCCGCTGTCATCGCCGAGGCATACAAGGAGGTGAAACCGCATTTGGTTGTGGCCGTTCCGCTTATCGTCGAGAAAATCATGCGCAAGAGGGTGTTCCCGAGGATACAGAACAATGTCGTCAAATTGCTGTGGCAGATGCCGATGGTCTCGAAAAAAGTCAAGGCACACATCTGCAGGGAGGTCTGTGCGGCCTTCGGAGGTGAAGCCTATGAGGTGATTGTGGGCGGCGCACCCCTCAACCAGGAGATAGAGAAATTCCTGACCGACATCGGATTCCCCATCACGGTGGGCTATGGTACTACGGAATGTGCGCCGCTCATCGCCTACAGCGACTACCACGACTTCGAGAGGGGTTCGTGCGGCACCGTCGTCGACTATATGGAAGTGAAAATCGATTCGCCAGACCCACGGCAGGTGGCCGGGGAGATCCTGGCGAGGGGCACCAACGTCATGTTAGGCTATTACAAAGATCCGGAAGCCACAAAGACGGCACTCGACGCCCAAGGCTGGTACCATACGGGGGATCTGGCCACCATGTCGGAGGACGGCCACATTTTCATCAAAGGACGCTCCAAAAACATGCTCCTTGGTGCCAACGGACAAAATGTCTATCCGGAAGAGATAGAGGACAAGCTCTCCTCCATGGCTGTGGTCAGCGAATGTGTGGTCGTGCAACGCAAGGACCAACTGGTCGCACTGGTCTACCCCGACATGGACGAAGTCGAAGAAATGGGGTTCACGGAGGCCGACCTGCGGGACATCATGGAACAAAACCGACAGCAGCTCAACAATATGCTGCCGGCATACAGCCGCATACAGGCCATCGAGATACGCAAGGAAGAATTTGCCAAGACACCCAAGAAGAGTATCAAGCGCTACTTATATCAATAATCTGTTCACCAATACTAAAACGATTGTAGAAGATGGAAAACGTAAACAGTTTCATTCAACTGATCGAGCAAAGCATCAAAACGAACTGGGATCTTGATGCCTTGACCGACTACAAGGGAGCTACACTGCAATATCATGACGTGGCACGCAAGATTGAGAAATTGCACATTCTCTTTGAGAACTGCGGTGTGGAAAAGGGCGACAAGGTGGCCCTGTGCGGACGGAACTCCAGCCAATGGGCGGTGGCTTTCCTGGCCACACTGACTTACGGAGCCGTGGCCGTTCCTATCCTGCATGAGTTCATGCCGGAACAGATACACAACATTGTCAACCATTCTGATGCGAAACTGCTTTTTGTCGGTGACCACGTAGCCACACAGATAGACCCGATGCAGATGCCGCATCTGGAGGGAATCATCAACAATCCCGACTACTCGCTGATGCTTTCGCGCACAGACCAGCTGACCTATGCCCGGGAGCACCTCAATGAACTTTACGGCAAGAAATTCCCGAAGAATTTCCGTAAGGAGCATGTCCAATACCAGTATGAAGCCGATGGAGAGCAACTGGCTCTGATCAACTACACCAGCGGCACCACGGGATTCTCAAAAGGAGTGATGATACCCTACCGCGCACTCTGGTCCAACTATGACTTTGCGGTCAACGTGCTCGGCACGATTCTCCATACGGGCGATCGCGTCATCTCCATCCTGCCTATGGCTCACATGTACGGGATGGCCTTCGAATTCATCTTCGAGTTCCTGCACGGCTGCCATGTCTATTACCTTAACCGTGTGCCGTCACCGGCCATCATCGCCCAAGCCTTTTCCGACGTCAAGCCGCGCATTGTCATTGCCGTGCCTTTGGTCATCGAGAAAATCATCAAGAAAAAGGTCTTCCCGAAAATCCAGAACAACCGCATGCGCCTGCTGCTGGCCATGCCCGTCATCTCAAGGAAGGTGCGCCAGATCATTTGCCAGGAAGTGATAAAGGCTTTCGGCGGTGAGGTATATGAAGTGATTATCGGCGGTGCGGCCTTCAACCAGGAAATCGAATCGTTCCTGCGCAAGATTGAATTTCCCTACACCGTGGGCTACGGAGCCACGGAGTGTGCGCCTATCATCTGCTACCGTGACTGGCACTCGTTCCACCAAGGCTCTTGTGGACAGTCGGTGATCCACATGGAGGTAAAGATTGATTCCGACGACCCCACGCGGAAGCCGGGGGAAATCCTTGCCCGTGGCCTCAACGTCATGTTGGGCTATTACAAGAACGACATGGCGACTCGCGAAACGATAGACGAGGAAGGATGGTATCACACCGGCGATTTAGGCACCATGGACGAGGACGGGAATGTGTTTATCAATGGCCGGTCGAAGAATATGCTGCTCGGACCGAGTGGACAGAACATCTATCCTGAAGAGATTGAGGACAAATTCAATTCCATGCCCATGGTCATCGAGACCGTGGTGGTGCAACGCGACAACAAGCTCGTCGGATTGGTCTATCCCGACTATGACGAGGCCAAAACCATGAATTTCAATGAGCAGGACATCTGCAATGTCATGGAGCAGAACCGACAACAGCTTAACACGTTGCTCCCCGCCTATGAGAAAATTGCCGAAATCGAGATACGCAAGACGGAATTTGCAAAGACCCCGAAACACAGCATCAAAAGGTTTCTCTACAAATAAGCCGCAGCGTCTTCTAAAAATAGTACAGGAAAAACAAGACGGCTGGCGATTGTTACTCGTCAGCCGTCTTGTTTTTCAGTTGTTCCAAAGCCCTACAGAGTTGGTCCGGACAACTGGTGTTCTTCGTGCCGCAGCGTATGCCATTCAGTCTGTGGATGACATCGTCAATCCGTTGCCCCTTTACGAGCTGCCCTATCCCTTGGAGATTGCCATTGCAACCTCCAAGGAAGAAGACCTGTTGGATGATGTCATTCTCGTCGCAAGTCACGTCAATCATCCTCGAACACGTGCCTTGCGTCTCATAACAGATGTGCTTTGTGGCCATAGGTTTATTCTTCAGGAATTTCGGGTTTCATGTTGGTATAGACCGTCTGAACATCGTCGAAATCCTCCAGTTTCTCCACCATCTTGTCGATGGTCTCGCGCTCTTCGGGAGTGACATCCTTGAGATCGTTGGGGATGCGGGTAAATTCGGCACCGGTCACCTCAAAGCCATTCTCTTCCAGATGTTTCTGAATGGCACCGAACGCCTGCGGGTCGCCATAGATGGTGATGCTGTTCTCCTCCTCGTCTTCGTCAAATTCGTCGTCCACACCATAGTCAATGAGGTCGAGAATCATTTCGTCCATGTCCAAACCGTCTTTCTTCTTGAACGTGAACACGGCCTTATGGTCGAAGAGGAACGAGAGCGAGCCCTGTGTTCCAAGATTGCCGTTGAACTTGTTGAATACCGACCGCACGTCACCCACGGTACGTGTGGTGTTGTCGGTCAGCGTATCTACAAAGATGGCAATGCCATGAGGCCCATATCCTTCATAGGTCACCTCCTTATAATCACTCTGGTCCTTGCCCATTGCGTTTTTGATGGCACGCTCAATGTTGTCCTTCGGCATGTTCTCACGCTTGGCATTGGCAATGATGGCACGCAATGTGGGGTTCATATCAGGATCCGGCCCGCCAGCCTTCACGGCAATGGCAATCTGCTTGCCGATTTTTGTAAATGTCTTGGCCATGTGGCCCCATCTTTTCAGCTTTGCAGCTTTACGATATTCAAATGCTCTTCCCATTTTTTGTTGTATTCTGTTTCGTTATTGTTATTTCTGTGAATGACCTACCGGAGCTCGGCACCCAGTTTCTGCTTGAGGCTGCCAATGAGTTTCTGCATGATGGCATCAATCTGTTTGTCGCCCATGGTCTTCTCCGTATCCTGAAGGATGAAATTGACGGCATAACTCTTCTTTCCTTCCGGCAGATTCTTTCCTTCGTACACGTCAAAGAGTTCTACTTTCTTCAGGAACTTTTTGTCCGTCTGCCGTGCCACTTCCTCAATCTGTGCAAACTCCACCTGTTGGTCAATGAGCAATGCGAGGTCGCGACTGACTGCCGGATATTTGGATATTTCCGTATAGAGCACCTTTTGTTTGCGCACTGCTTTCATCAATGCAGCCCAGTTCAGTTCGGCATAATAGACCGTCGTATCAATGTCTGCGGCTTTCTGTACTTTCTTCGACAGTACGCCCATCTCCAACAGCACCTTGCCTCCCCGGTTTTCGTAAGTCAGTCCAGCCGCGAACAGTTCATTGGCAGACTTCTTGCGAACCACCATACCAGCCTGCAGGCCAATGCGCGTCAGGATGTTCTCCACATAAGCGCGCAGCTCTGCGAACGAGGAATCCTCATCCGGATGTGCCCAAGAACCGCTGACGCGCTTGCCTGTGAGCCAGATGCCGAGATGATACTGTTCGGAGTAAGCCTGCATGGGATGCTCGGCATCGGCTTTGTCCGGTGCATAGAAGTACACGTTGCCAAATTCAAAGAAACGGCAGTTCCCATTACGGCGATTGGCATTGTGTGCGATACTTTCCAGTCCTCCATACAGCAAAGACTGGCGCATGACATTGAGATCCGACGACAGGGGATTCATGATTTTCACCAGCGTGTCCTGCCGGTCACCATAGTAGGCCGCTTTAGTCAGCGAGTTGTTGAGAATCTCATTGAACCCCATGCCGACCAACTGCTCGCTGACGAGATTAGCCATCTTGTGCTTGTGGTCTTCTTCACCCTTGATGACGAGCGAACTCTTCAGTTGGGTGGGGATTTCCACATTGTTGTATCCATAGATGCGCAGGAGGTCTTCGACCACGTCACAGGGACGCTGGACATCCACCCGATAGGCAGGCACCTTCAAGGTCAGTCCCTGTTCGTTCTCTCCCAAGATTTCCATTTCGAGCGAGAGACAGATGGACTTCAAGGTCACCGTATCAATGGTTTTCCCTATGAGGGAATGGACGTAATCATACTGCAGTTCTACGACGGCATCTTTTATCGGCTCCGGATAGATGTCGCAGATATCCATCGATACCTTGCCGCCAGCCAACTGCTGACAGAGCAATGCGGCATATTTCAAAGCCTCGATGACACCGTTGGGGTCAATGCCGCGCTCAAAACGGAACGAGGCATCGGTGGAGAGCCCATGTCTGCGGGCTGACTTGCGAATCCATGTAGGATGGAAGTAGGCACTTTCCAACACCACGTTGCGTGTGGTCTCATAAGTACCGCTACCCTTACCGCCGAACACACCGGCAATACACATGGGGTCTTCGGCATTGCAGATGGCGAGATCGCGGTCGGAGAGCTTGTGCTCCACACCGTCAAGCGTCTGGAAAGGAGTTCCTTCCGGCATGTTCTTCACCACAATCTTATGCCCTTTGATCATGTCGGCATCGAAACAGTGGAGAGGCTGCCCGAGAGCCATCATCACGTAGTTGGTAATATCCACAATATTGTTGATGGGACGCAAACCGATTGTGGTCAGCTTGTCCTTCAACCATTCGGGTGATTCCTTCACGTCACACCCAGTGACACTGACACAGGCATAACGCTTGCATGCCTCTTGGTTCTCAATCTCCACGGTGATGGGCAAATCGTGGTTGTCCACCCGGAACGCCGCCGTTGAGGGCTTGTGGAGCTGTGTCTTATAGCCGTTTTGTTTCAGCCAGGCATACAAATCGCGTGCCACGCCCCAGTGCGACAGTGCATCGGCACGGTTGGCCGTGATGTCCACCTCTATGAGCCAGTCGCTCTCCAAGTGGTAGTATTCTGCCGCCGGCATCCCCACCGGTGCATCCTCCGGCAGCACGATGATGCCGTCGTGCGAATGGCCGACTCCGATTTCGTCTTCTGCACAAATCATACCGGACGATTCGACACCGCGAAGTTTCGATTTCTTGATGACAAATTCCTTGTCTCCGTCATAGAGCACGCAGCCCAAATCAGCCACAATCACTTTTTGCCCTGCGGCCACATTCGGTGCTCCGCAGACAATCTGGGAGAGTTCTTCGCGGCCAAGGTCTACGGTGGTTACATGCAGATGATCCGAATTCGGATGCATTTCGCAGGTGACCACTTTTCCTACATACAAGCCCTTGAGTCCACCCTTGATACTTTGGATTTCTTCCAACGCGTCAACTTCCAGTCCGGTAGATGTCAATGCATCGCATACCTCCTGCGGAGTCAGGTCGAAGTCAACGTATTCCTTTAACCATTTATAAGAAATATTCATTGCTATGAATTTGTTTGTTCAATTTCCGCGCAAAATTACTAAAAAATCAGCAAACACCCAAATATTTGGCACACATTTCAGCACAGCGTTCACCATCAACGCCTGCGGAGACAATTCCTCCGGCATAGCCTGCTCCCTCGCCACAAGGGAACAGTCCACGTATGCGGACGTGCATCAAGGTCTCGGAATCCCGAACGATGCGTACCGGCGACGAAGTACGGGTCTCTACGCCAATCATCAGTGCCTCGTTGGTCAGGAAACCGTGCGACGACCGACCAAACTGCAGGAATCCGGCCTTTAGCCGACTGCTCACCATCTGTGGCATCCAGAAGTGGAGTGGTGACGCGATTACCCCCGGGGCATACGAGGAACGGGGCAGGTCGGCACTGAGCCGTCCGTTGACGAAATCGGCCATGCGCTGTGCCGGTGCCGTTTGTTTCCGGTTGCCTTGCAGCCAACAGTCATATTCCATCTGTTGCTGAAAGTGCATCATGCGAAGCGGGTCGTCGCCTTCCACATCTTCCGCCCGTACCTCCACCACCATGCCACTGTTGCTCCATTGTCCGCCACGGTTGCTGGGAGACATACCGTTTACTACGATCTGCTGACGGTCGGTGGCCGCAGGAATGACAAATCCTCCCGGGCACATACAAAATGAGTAGACACCGCGTCCCTCCACTTGTGTGACAAACGAATATTCGGCTGCAGGAAGATAGCGTCCCCGTCCCTGTTTGGAATGATACTGTATCTGGTCTATCAGCGCGGAAGGGTGCTCCAGCCGAACTCCCACCGCAATGCCCTTGGCCTCTATCTCAATATGGGCTTCCGACAGATAACGGTAGACATCCCGGGCGGAATGTCCGGTCGCAAGAATCACGGGGCCGAAGAAGGTCTGTTTCTGTCCGGAGGGCAAATGAACGGCCTCCACGCCCAGCACCTCGTCGTCCCGCAGCACCAACTGCGTCATCTTGGTCTGAAACCGCACTTCGCCGCCATGCTGCAGAATCGTGTTGCGCATATTTTCAATGACTCTCGGCAGCTTGTCGGTGCCGATGTGCGGGTGCGCATCGGCAAGGATGGCCGTTGATGCTCCATGTTGGCAGAACACATTGAGAATCTTTGTCGTATTTCCCCGTTTTTTGCTGCGCGTATAGAGCTTGCCGTCGGAATAGGCGCCTGCCCCACCCTCACCATAACAATAATTGCTCTCGCCGTCTATCCGTTGGTTTTTGGTAATGAGTGAGAGATCCCGTTTGCGTTCATGCACATCCTTGCCACGCTCCAGCACGACGGGGCGCAGCCCGAGTTCTATCAACCGCAAAGCCGCAAAGAGGCCACCCGGTCCTTCACCGACGACAACGACGGAAGGCTTTTCCGACACATCACCGTAGGCGACCGGCGTAAACAGGTCGTCCGTGGGCTGTTCGTTGACATAAAGACGCACTTTGAGGTTTACCATCACTTGGCGCTGGCGTGCATCGATGCTGCGCCGCAAGATGCGCACGGCGGTCACGGTACGTCTGTCGAAACCATACTTGTCGGCAAGAAAGGCCACAAGAGCTTCTTCCCGGACTGCCACATGCGGCAATACCCGCACATCATATTCGTTTGTCATTCCGACTTGCCGAAGAGGTCGTTCGCCTCCATGATTTCGTCCTCGTCAAACCATTTGCCCAGACGCATTTTGGCCTTCTCCTGTATTTCCGGAGCCACATTGCCCCACACCTTCTTCAGCACGTAGAGCAGCACGGCCAAATCGTCGGTCAGACCGACAATGGGGATGGCATCGGGGATGACATCCAACGGACTGATCATATAGCCCAATGCCCCAATGATGAGTGCCTTGTCAGCCGTGCTCACCTTGTCACTTTGCAGGGTGTAATAGAGAATGAGGGCGGCATAGACCAGTTTTGCACCGGCGCGTTTTGCAATGCGCGAAATCTTTTCAACAAAGTCTGTTTGTGAGAACTTGTTGGCATAACTCATGAAATCGGGTAATTCCATCTCTTTTCTGTTTTATTGGTTTCAGTATTATTTGATTCTTACGATTTTATTCGATTCTTACCACGCGGAAGCCGAGGAACGACGGATGTTTTTCCAGATACCGTGAGAGTGCCACGGGTTCAAGCACCACTTTTTTACGGACAGACGAAGCGTGGAGCAGATGAAGGCCGTCGGCCTGCCACATTGCCAGTCCTACGTGTGTAATGTCGAGTCCTTCCTTGTCGGTGACAAAGGCCAGGATGTCCCCGTCGTTCACGACCCTCCGGAGATCTTTTTCGCAGGCCGTCTGTCCCGATGGAATGTAGCGGAATGTGCGCCCCATCAGGCTACGTTCCTGTTCGGCAATCACTCCGACATCCTCCGGATGATTTTGCAAAGCCCTGTACCGATGCGGATTCCGGCTCATATAGTTCACATGGATGCGCTGTATGGCCGTAAACGGTGCTTTGTTGTCCTGTATTTCCTTCACCCATCCGGCATTCTCATTGGAAACAATCCAGTCGGTGAAATAATGCAGCCTTGACGTGTATCCGTCTATCTTGTGGTTGCGGTAACGGAGGGATGTGAGCATCGTGCAGAAATCGGCAAATGAAGTCTGCCCTCTCCGGGCACAAAGCGTAAGCGCAGCCACGTTCTCTACCAGAGTCGTGCAATCGAGCTGGCGCAGGTTGACCACGAGCCGCTCTGTGGGCTGTCCTTCAAGGGTATGCGCCACATAAGGTTTCCCTTTCAGTTCACAGGCAAAGAAAAGGGGAAGATTGGTCTGGTGCTGTCCGACAGCCTGTCGCAACAGGCCGACAACAGCCACGCTGTCAGTCCGTTGCCAGATGCACTGCTGTGCCTGTGTCTGTACGGCAACGCCCATCAAGAGTATCAGCAATCCTTTTCTCATCGTCATCACTTCCTGTTTTTGTATTTGCTGCGTTTCCCGAAATTATATCCCACGTAAGCATTGACCGTTCCGTACACATTGCTGGCGGCAAAGCGCGATTTCCTGTAGTTGTTCCAATAGACGATGGCATTCACTCCGGCATAGAACCGGGTATTGTTGAACACGAGACCGAAGCGTCCTATTCCATCGACATTGATATTGTTGATGTCAAACCCGCGCCCAGTTCCCTCTTTCATTTCTCCCCTTGATTTCTTGTAGGCGAGAGCCAGCGACGTACTGGCACAGAAGAGAAACTGCGGTGCAAACACCCAGTTGTAGGCATATCCCACCGATGCGTTGTAGTTGTAATATTTCACCTTGTTGAACATCAGTGCGCTGTCCAGCCGCTCCCCCTGCATCCCTTCGTTTTGGTCGATAATATCCTGCAGACGTTCATGGTCGAACGAGAGATTGTTGTACGAATAGCCTATTCCGGCCATCCACGACCCACAACTGATTTTCTGACAGGTGCTTTGGGCAAAGGCTGCCGGGTATGAAAAGCGTTGGTGGTTGAAAATGTAGTACAAGTTGAATCCCGTTGTCCCTACCTTCAGTCCATCGAAGGAATGGCCTTTCAACAGTTGTTGCGAACTTTTGTCGGAGAGTACCACCTTGCTTATTTGGTAGTCGCTGCCCGTCCGCCGGTAGAACATATCCAGTCCGACTTGTGCGGCATAGATACTGAAATCCCATCCCTGTCTGGCATTGTCGTGTCCCAGTCCCAGGTGTTTCAAGTCGAAAGTATAACCCAGGAACACCCATCGCCATCCAAAATAGGGTCCGATTCTCACCGATGGATTGGGCGAAAAGGTCAGTTCCTGTTTCCTCCCCTCCAGTGTACGCAACTGATAGATTTCGTGGTTCTGTGTGGCCTGCAACATGACCGACCAGTTATAATGCTGCGGTTCCACATAGTTGGTGTCAATGTAACTGAATCCGCGGATGGTGCGGCGCAACCAATTCATCTTGCGCTTGGGCAAAGCGACCGATTCCGTAGCCGTCGGAACCGTATCAATCCTTTCGGGGATGTTGTTCTCTGCCGCAGGAACGGTTTCCGCGGCATGGATTTCCATTCCGCCACCCGTTATCAGCAACATCAGCAACAACATTCTTGCCACGACAACCATCGTTACTTTTCGTTTAGAATTTTCCAAGAATACGGTCAAGCACCCAATTCACGGGAGTGGCCGACACACTGGTACATTCACAAATTCCAAGTCCCCTCAAATGTTCTATCACATTTTTGATAATGGGATATTGCACGTAGGGCGGATTCGGCACGGTGATGTTCTCCTCGCCCTCTTCCGTATGGAGGCGAATGGGCTGGTAATCAAAGACCGAGAAACTCACCGAACCCTGGTCGCCGATGAGGTCAATACGGTCCTCCTGTGCCGACTCATGTGCCACGAAACACCAGGAACCGCTTCCCGGCACTCCGTTTTCAAACTCGAAACAGGCACTGACCGAGTCTTCCACCTTGTAGTATCCGCCCCTGTTGGCCTTGATGCCGCGAGCCTCAACAATCGTACCAAACAGGTATTGCAAAAGGTCTAACTGGTGTGGGGCCAAATCATAAAAATAGCCTCCACCGGCCACTTCGGGCTGCAACCGCCACGGCATTTTGTCCGGGCGGTCGTAGTCGAGGGCACGCGGCGGTACGGCAAAGCGCACCTGCACATTGACCAGCCGGCCGATACGCCCGTTGTCCACGATTTCCTTCACCTTGAGGAAATATGGCAGATAGCGGCGGTAGTAGGCCACAAAGCAGGGAACCCCCGTCTCTTCACTGACCCTGTTGATGCGGGCACAGTCATCGTAAGATGCCGCCAGAGGCTTTTCCACATAGACGGCCTTCCCCGCACGCATGGCCATAAGGGCATAGGTGGCATGACTGGACGGAGGGGTGGCCACGTAGACGGCATTCACGTCCGGATCGTCAATGAGTTCCTGTGCATCGGTGTACCATCGGGCCACGCCGTGACGTATGGCGTAGCTCCGTGCCCGCTTCTCCGTGCGGCTCATCACCGCCACCACGGTTGAGCCTTCCACCTCGGAAAAAGCCGGACCGCTTTTCTTTTCGGTCACTTCACCACAACCGATAAATCCCCATTTTACGGTTTCCAACATGTGTATCGTTTCTTAAATTTCATGCAAAGTTAGAAAAAATCTCTTAATTCTTCGCAGCCGTTGTCCTTTTTTTAATTATAATTGACTACCTTTGGCTTCCATTACGAAACATCTGACAACAATGAACAGCAAAACACAGAACGATGAACTGATGAAACCGCGCAGTTACCGCGCAGTGGTGTCTGCCGGATTCCGTTTCTATACCGCCCATTTCCGCACCCTTTTGAAGTCGTCATGGCTGGCCGCCGTGGTCTATTCCTTGATGGTGGGCATCGCAGGACTGGTGGCGGCCGTACAACTTCCCAAGGTCGTGGTACAACTGGCAAGTGCGGTGCAGCGAGGCTCCGACGGGGTTGCCCTGCTGGCCTCGCAGAAGAGTTGCCTGCTTACGGGGCTGCTGCTATTGGCATTGACCGTGGTCTGCCTGCTGTTGTTGGCCGTTGCCGTCGGATGTGTCATGGTGCGGTTGAAAGAGCATCGCAACGACCATGCCGTCCAGTGTTCTGTCCGTTGGTGGAAGCCGGACTTCCGACTGGTGTGGCGCACGGTCAAAGGGGCTTTTTTTGCATTTCTGCTGACCGGTTTTCCTCTGGTCTTGCTGGCCAGTGGAATCATGGTCTACGCCTGGATGTCCCCCACTTCGTTCGCAGCCCATTCCTCCACGGTCTGCACTGCTGCCGTTGTTCTCTCGTTGCTTATCGTAGTGGCAGGAATGCCTGTCGTCCCCATTACAACAGACTACATCCTCGGCGACAACGGCTCCTTCAGAAAGGCCTTATGTGCAGACTATAAGGGCGGTTTCCGGTTCCTGGGCGGCCTCTTTGCCATAGGTGTAGTGGATGTCATATTGGTCGCTGCCGTTGACCTCATCATCTGCCTTCCTGCCAAGATTCTGCTTATGGCCAACCTCTCGGCACAGAGCGGACTGCTTTTCGGCGACCCGTTGGGGATGCCCTCCTTCATGCCCGTCCTTACCGTCGTCACATTCATGGTCTGCGGCTTTTTCCAGTTTTATGCCACCCTACCGGCGCTGCTCCATGCCTACTATGCCCACGGCACAATCCTTGCGCGGGAACAGGAACGGCAGAAGGCGGCACCCTCTTCCCTCTGAACCACTCACGCAAAATTACAATACTCCAAAACATGAAAAGGATTCTATTCATCGATCGCGACGGAACCATCATCAAGGAACCCGAAGACGAACAGATAGACGCTTTCGAGAAACTGCAATTTGTCGACGGTGCCATTGGCGGCCTTGCTTTTCTCCGGCAACATACCGATTATGAGTTTGTCATGATAAGCAATCAAGACGGTCTGGGAACACCGTCGTTCCCGGAGGAAACGTTCTGGCCTGTCCACAACTTCATACTCCAGACCCTGAAGGGTGAAGGCGTGACGTTTGACGACATCCTCATAGACCGCCACTTTCCGGAAGACCATGCTCCTACCCGCAAGCCCGGCACCGGACTTGTGGAGAAGTACATGAACAATCCCGACTACGACATGGCGCACAGCTACGTCATCGGCGACCGCGACACAGACCGCCAATTTGCAGAAAATATCGGATGTGGCTTTGCACGGATAGGATGCTGGAACGAGGTGGTGGAACGCATTTTTGCAGGCGACCGCACAGCAGAAGTACACCGGACTACCAAGGAAACCGACATTTACGTGCGACTCAATGTGGACGGCACGGGGCTGTGTGACATCCGTACCGGGTTGGGATTCTTCGACCATATGTTGGAACAGATTGGCCGACACGGCATGATGGATCTGACGATTCATGCCAAAGGCGACCTTCACGTGGACGAGCACCACACCATCGAAGACACGGCATTGGCTTTGGGCACCTGCCTGCGCGAGGCTTTGGGGACGAAGCGCGGCATTGAACGCTACGGCTACGCGCTCCCCATGGACGATTGTCAATGTGCCGTATGTCTGGACTTCGGCGGCCGTCCTTGGCTGGTCTGGGATGCTACGTTCCATCGTGAGCGTATTGGCGAAATGCCCACGGAAATGTTTCTGCATTTCTTCAAGAGTCTGAGCGATGCCGCCGCCATGAATCTCAACATCCGTGCCGAAGGACAAAACGAGCACCATAAGATTGAGGGCATCTTCAAGGCTTTGGCTCGTGCACTCCGCATGGCGGTTCGCCGCGACATCTACCATTACCAACTACCCAGCACAAAGGGCACACTCTGACGGGTGTGCCCTTTGCCTTTTGGGGGATATTATAATCCTTAGAACTCCTTGGTCATCTCTGCCACTTCCGCGTTGATGCGGGAAATGAAGTCGTTGACCGCCATGACCTGCTGCTCACCGCCGCCCTGCGGACGCACGGCAAGGGTGTGGTCGGCCTGTTCCTTCTCGCCTACGATGACCATATAAGGTATGCGCTTCAACTCGTTGTCGCGGATTTTGCGTCCGAGTTTCTCGTTGCGCAGGTCAATCGTGGGACGCACACCACCCTCCTGCAACTGTTTGGCCACCTCCTTGGCATAGTCGTTGTATTTCTCCGACAGCGGCAGAACAGCCACTTGGTCCGGAGTGAGCCAGAGCGGGAAATGGCCGCTGGTGTGCTCGATGAGTACGGCAGTGAAACGTTCGAGCGAACCGAACGGTGCACGGTGAATCATGACAGGAGTCTTCTTCTGGTTGTCCTCGTCGGTATATTCGAGCTGGAACCGCTTGGGCAGATTATAGTCCACCTGGATGGTACCCAGCTGCCAACGGCGTCCGATGGCATCCTTAATCATGAAATCAAGTTTCGGACCGTAGAAGGCAGCCTCGCCATATTCCACCTTGGCGTGGAGTCCCTTCTCTTCGCAGGCTTCCACGATGGCTTTCTCTGCCAATGCCCAGTCTTCGTCCGTACCTACATATTTCTCATTGTCGTTGGGGTCGCGGAGGGAAATCTGCGCCTCGAAATTGAAACCGAATGCCTTGAGCACGATGCCGATGATGTCCATCACGTTGAGGAATTCCTGCTTGACTTGGTCGGGACGGCAGAAGATGTGTGCATCGTCCTGTGTGAACGAGCGCACGCGGGTCAGTCCGTGGAGCTCGCCGCTCTGCTCGTAGCGGTACACGGTGCCGAACTCGGCAATGCGCAGCGGCAGGTCGCGGTAGGAACGGGGCTTCCACGCGAAGATTTCACAGTGGTGCGGACAGTTCATGGGCTTCAGCATGTATTCCTCATCCTCCTCGGGCGTGTGGATGGGCTGGAAGGAGTCCTTGCCGTAGTGGGCATAGTGCCCAGAGGTGACATAGAGACTCTTCGAGCCAATATGCGGAGTGATGACTTCCTGGTAACCAAAGCGTTTCTGTACTTTCCGCAAGTGTTCCTGCAGACGAAGACGAAGCTCGGTACCTTTAGGTAACCAGATAGGAAGACCCTTGCCCACCTTCTCCGAGAACATGAAGAGTTCCATTTCCTTACCGATTTTCCGGTGGTCGCGCTTCTTGGCCTCCTCCAACATGACAAGGTATTCGTCAAGCATCTTTTTCTTGGGGAACGAGATGCCGTAAAGACGCTGCATCTGCTCGCGTGTGGCATCGCCACGCCAGAATGCTCCAGCCACACTGGTCAGTTTGACGGCCTTGATCTCGCCGGTGTCCATCAAATGCGGGCCGCGACAAAGGTCGGTGAAAGCCCCCTGCGTGTAGGTGGTAATGGTGCCGTCTTCGAGGTCTTGCTCAATGTGCTCGCACTTGTAGGTCTGTCCGGCTGCGGCAAACGCCTTGAGTGCATCGGCCTTGGACACCTCTTTGCGCACCACGGGCTCTTTCTTCGAGACCAGTTCCTTCATCTTCGCTTCAATCTTGGGGAAGTCGCTCTCCTTGATGCTCTCGCCGTCCTTCAGCAGGACATCGTAGAAGAAACCGTTCTCCACAGCTGGCCCGAATCCGAACTGGATGCCGGGATACAGCTCTTGCAATGCCTCGGCCAACAGGTGTGCAGACGTGTGCCAGAAGGTGTGTTTACCCTGCTCGTCGTCCCACTTGTAGAGCGCAATCTGCGCATCACAGGAGATGGGGCGGTTGAGTTCTACGGTCTCGCCGTTCACGCCGCATGCCAAAACGCTGCGTGCCAGAGCCGGCGAAATGCTCTCGGCAATCTGGAGTCCGGTAACGCCCTGCTCATACGAGCGAACAGAACCGTCCGGAAAGGTAATGTTGATCATCATATTTACAATATATGTTTAAGTTTGAATCAGGCGCGAAATTACTCATTTTGCGGCAAACAGCCAAACATTCTGGCAGGAAATTCCCGAGTTTTCCGCAGTTCTCGTTTTTTTTTCTTAATTTTGCAGTCAGAATCTTGATTCCCGACCACAATGACGAACAATGATAGCATGGACAAGCCGCAGTTGCTTCAGCGTATGAAGACGCTGACTGCGGAGCTGAACCTCGCCTCGGAAGCCTATTACAATGGCCAAGGCGAGCGGATGACTGACTTTGAATGGGACGCACGCTTCGACGAACTCCGCCGGCTGGAACAGCAGACGGGCACCGTCCTTCCCGACTCCCCTACGCAAAACGTGTCGCGCGACAATGTGGCAGGCAAGAAGGAAGCACACGAATTTGCCGCCCTCTCGCTGGCCAAGACCAAGCAGCCGGAAGACCTCGTGCAATGGGCTGAGGGGCGTGCCGTCTGGATTTCGTGGAAACTGGACGGACTGACCCTCGTGGTCACTTATGATGACGGGCAACTCACCAAGGTCGTGACTCGCGGTAACGGCCATATCGGCACCAACATCACGCATCTGGCGCAGGCCATCGGAGGTATTCCACCAACCATTGCCGAACAGGGACATACGGTCATCCGCGGCGAGGCGGTCATCAGCTATGCTGACTTCGAACAGTTTGAGATGGAGCGCGGTGAGGGGTTCGCCAATCCGCGCAACTTGGCTTCGGGCACGCTGACACTGAAAGATACTGACGAGGTGCGCCGTCGTCACGTGCAGTGGATACCCTTCACTCTGGTATACACGAATCGTGAACTGCCGTCGTGGGGCGAACGCATGGACTGGCTTGACCGTCTGGGGTTCCACACCGTGGAGCGGACTGCAGTCACCCACCCCGACATCAACAGCATCCGGGAAACCATCGACTCCTTTACTCTCCGCGTGACCGACCGCAGCTGTCCCTTTCCTGTCGACGGTCTCGTGGTGTGCTACGACGATGTCCGTTACGCCCAAACCGGCTCTGTCACCGGCCATCACGCCACGCGTGCCGGACTGGCTTTCAAATGGCAGGACGAGGCCGCAGAGACGGAGCTGCTGAAGGTGGAATGGTCGTGTGCCGCCAACCTCATCTCGCCTGTGGCCGTCTTTCGGCCGGTCAGTCTTGAGGGCACTACCGTACAACGTGCCTCGCTCTGCAACATCAGCGAGTGTGAGCGTCTGGGCATCGGTGGAGCGGGCACGCGCATCCGGGTCATCAAGTCCAACAAGATTATCCCGAAGGTCATCGGTGTCATCCAGACCGTCGGACAACTCCACATCCCTGCCGAGTGTCCCGTCTGCCACGCCGCCACCGAGGTGCGTGTCAGCAAAGCCAGCGACACCCGCACACTCCACTGCACCAACAGCCACTGCCCTGCCCGCCAGCTCCGCATCTTCGCCCGCTTCGTGTCAAAGGAGGGCATGAACATTGACGGCATTTCCGAGCAAACCCTTGCAAAATTCATCAACAAAGGATGGATTCGCGAGTTTGCCGACATTTTCACGCTCGGCAGCCACGTCCGGGAAATGGCGCAGATGGAAGGTTTCGGACAGCGTTCTGCCGTAAGGATCCGGCAGAGCATCGAACGGGCAAGAAACACCGAGGCTCACCGGTTGCTCTACGCGCTGTCCATTCCACTCTGCGGCACGGACGTGTGCAAACGGTTGTTGGCGGCCTATCCGTTGGAAGCCCTCGTCAGTGAGGCTACAGACGGCCATCGCGACCTGTTTTCCGCTCCGCGCGAGCCCGAAGAGGTGTTCGCCCATGTGGCAGGCATCGGACCGGAGAAATCGGCATCCTTTGTACGCTGGTTCCGCAACACCGATAATATGGAGCACTACCGGAGGCTGATGCAGCAGGTCACGGTGAGCCAAGCCTCGGCCGAACAGGCAGGCGACCGCTGCCGGGGACTGACCTTTGTCGTGACCGGCGACGTGCACCACTTCCAGAACCGCAATGCCCTCAAGGCATACATCGAGAGTCAAGGTGGCCATGTGGCCTCAGCGGTCAGCGGCAGCACCAGTTTCCTCATCAACAATGACATCCATTCCACATCGGGCAAGAACAAGAAAGCCCAGCAACTGAACATTCCCATCATCTCGGAAGACCAGTTCGTGGCCGACTACGGCGGCTGAGCCAAGGCTTCCTTCATGAAATGGCACATACGAATCATAACACACACTTGCATACATGAATTTCACAGGACTCATCCTTGCCGTCGCCACCTTTCTGGTCATCGGCACCTTTCATCCCGTCGTCATCAAATGCGAATACCACTTCGGCACACGGTGCTGGTGGGTTTTTGCCCTGGCTGGCGTGGCCTTCATCGTTTCCAGCCTGACCGTCAGCGACAATATCGTCAGTCCGATATTGGGCGTGGTGGGCTGCTCCTGCCTTTGGAGCATCCTCGAAATCTTCGAACAGAAGAAGCGCGTGGAAAAAGGTTGGTTTCCCATGAACCCGAAGCGGAAAGACGAATACCGAAACCTTTCTGCTTAGATGACACACAGTGCGTCACGGTGTCACGACGGTGAACTTAGCGAACTTCAGTAACAGTTGTTTTGCTCCTGTGTTTCGGAAAGTTACTGTGGCCTTGGCGTTCTCGCCGTTTCCCTCAATGCGGACGACCGTGCCCAGACCGAAGCGCTGATGCTCGATGACCGCCCCTTCCTTCAGACCCGATGCAGAGGAAGGTGCTGCCGCAAGGGACGGAGTTGACGGTGTCTGAACCGGAGCACAGGCTTGCCGGACAGGCTTGAAGCGTCCGCTGCCAATCGTCTGAGCACGCTCCGGTGTACGGGGAAAGAGGGCTTTTTCCTGAAACGGGGTACGGGAAGGCTGGAATGTGGCACGGGGAGACTCGACACGGATGAGACGGCTGTCGATGTCCTGGATGAAGCGCGACGGCGTGTCGTATTCCATTTTTCCATAACGCCAGCGGTTCTGTGCACAGGTGAGGATACAATGACGCTCTGCCCTCGTGATGGCCACATAGAGCAGGCGGCGCTCTTCTTCCAGTTCCCGTGCAGAACCCATGCTCATGGGAGACGGGAAGATATTCTCCTCAAGACCGACAATGAAAACGGTGGGAAATTCCAGTCCTTTTGCACTGTGCACCGTCATCAGCGTCACACGGTCGTCGTCATCGCCTTGTTGGCTGTCGAGATCCGTCAGCAGCGCCACGTCCTGCAGATAGTCACCCAGCATCACGCGGTCGCCCCGGTCTTCCTCGCGGTTGTTCTCCACAAAGTCTTTCAGGCTGCCGAGAAACTCCGTCAGGTTCTCTTGCCGTGCCACGTCGTCGGGATTGTTGGAGGAATAGATTTCCTTGCTGATGCCACTTTCCTGGATGATGGCATGGCCGAGTTCGTAGGCATCGTCGATGGACAACCGTTGCCGCCAGTCCTCCACCTGTCGGCAGAAGGCATCCAAGCGTGCCCACGTGGCCTTACCCACAGCCAACGGATAGTGCTGGGGGTGTGCGACAACATCCCATAGGCTGACCCCGGCACTGCCTGCCACCTCGATAATCTTGCGGAGCGTGGTGTCACCGATGCCGCGCGCCGGATAATTGATGATGCGACGCAGGGCTTCCCCGTCGGCGGGATTGACCACAAGGCGGTAGTAGGCCGTCACGTCCTTGATTTCCTTGCGCTGATAGAAACTCAGGCCGCCGTAGATGCGGTAGGGGATGTTGTCCTTCATCATCTGCTCCTCGAACGAACGGCTCTGCGCATTCGTGCGGTAGAGGACGGCGAAGTCGCTGTACTGGCCGTTTTCCGCCCGACGGATGCGGCGGATGTCGTTGCATACGATGACGGCCTCTTCCCTGTCGCTGTAAGCGGGCTTGAGCACGAGGCAGTCGCCCTCTCCATTGAGGCTGTAAGCGGTCTTGGGTATTTGTCGCTGGTTGTGGCGTATCAGGCTGTTGGCCGCCTCCACGATGTGCTGGGTGGAACGGTAGTTCTGCTCCAGTTTGAAGAGGCGTGCCCCGGGATATTCCTGTTGGAAATTGAGGATGTTGTCAATATTGGCTCCACGGAAGCCGTAGATGCTCTGCGCATCGTCGCCCACCACGCAGATGCGGCCGCGCTCCTTGGTGAGTTGCGAGACAATGGTCTGCTGGACATAGTTGGTGTCCTGATACTCGTCCACGAGGACATACTTAAACCGTTCGGCGTATTTCTGCCGGATGTCGTCGTGACGGTCGAAAAGCTGGAAGGTGTAGACCAGAAGGTCGTCGAAATCCATGGCATTGGAGCATCTGCACCGCTCGTAGTATCGGGTGTAGATGGCAGGCAAGGCCGGCTGGCGACGCATGGCATCGTCTTTTGCCCACGCGCTCACGGCATAGGCCTGCGGCAGTATCAGATGGTTCTTGGCTCTGGAGATGCGGTCGGCCACCGCAGCCGGCTTGTAGACTTTGTCGTCAAGATCCATCTCGCGGATGATGGCCTTGACCAACGACCGCGAATCACTCTGGTCGTAGATGGTGAAGGAGGACTGATACCCTACGGTCTCGGCTTCGACGCGCAGAATACGGGCAAACACGGAATGGAAAGTGCCCATATTCAGCCGCATCGCCTTGTCCACACCGACCAACTGTCCGATGCGCTCCTTCATCTCCCGCGCCGCCTTGTTGGTGAAGGTCAGCGCAAGGATGTTCCACGGGCACAGTCCTTGCTCCAGCAGGTAGGCAATCTTGCAGGTCAGCACACGGGTCTTTCCGGAGCCGGCCCCGGCAATGACCAGTTGCGGGCCGTCGTACCACGTCACGGCATCCCGTTGGTTGTCGTTGAGTTGGTCAAGTATTTGGTTTTCCATTGTCGTCATCTTGTTTGAGGTGGTCTGTATTCAGAATGAGCCCTCGATTCGCATCGGGGGCCCATAACAACACAAACACAAAATAAAAACGCAGTCCCACTATGGAAGACTGGTTGTAAGGTTACTGTATTCCCTTTTCGCGGAGCTTCTGCTGCCAGTGCCAGGCACTACGCAACGTGTCTTCGAGCGAGGTCTCGGCCTTCCATCCCAACACCTTGTTGGCCTTTTCGGGATTGGCCCATACCTTCTCGATGTCCCCTTCGCGACGCGGTGCAAAAGTCCAGTTGAGCTTCACGCCGGTAGCCTTCTCGAAGGCCTCCACGATTTCCTTGGTGGAGCAGCCGCGCCCCGTTCCGATGTTGAACACCTCCAGGGCTTCACTGTCCGTGTCGAGCACACGCGCCATCGCCTTGACATGGGCTTTGGCCAGGTCAACCACGTAGATGTAGTCGCGGATGCAGGTACCGTCGGGCGTGTTATAGTCGTTGCCAAACACCTTGAGCTGTTCGCGGATTCCCATCGCAGTCTGTGTAACATACGGGATGAGGTTCATGGGCACTCCGTTGGGCATCTCGCCGATGATGGCAGACGGATGCGAACCGATCGGGTTGAAATAGCGCAGCAGGATGGCCTTGATAGGGGCACCGCTGTGGATGTCGTCGCGAATAATCTCTTCGTTAATCTGCTTGGTATTGCCGTAAGGGCTTTCAGCCGGTTTGATGGGTGCATCCTCGGTGACGGGAAGATTCTCGGAATCCGGCTGGCCATACACCGTGCAGCTCGACGAGAAGATGATGCCCTTGACACCGTGTTTGGGCATGAGTTCCAATAGATTGACCAGACTGACGATATTGTTGCGGTAGTAGAGCAACGGTTTCTCCACGCTCTCGCCGACAGCCTTCGATGCGGCAAAATGGATAACACCTTGGATGTCTGGATATTTGCAGAACACGCGCTCCATGGCCTCCATGTCGCAGCAGTCCACCTGCTCGAAAGCCGGACGGATTCCCGTAATTTTCTCAATGCCGTCCACCACTTTGGCGTCGGAGTTGGAGAGGTTGTCCACTATCACCACTTTGTAACCGGCATTCTGCAGTTCCACGGTCGTGTGGCTGCCGATAAAACCCGTGCCACCTGTTACCAGTATTGTCTGTTTCATAGTCTGATGTTTTTGAGAATGTCTGCAAAGATACGCATTTTTTTCGTTATACAAGAAAACTGGACGGAAAATTTACTCTATCTTGTATTTCTTTTTCACATGATGCGCCTTTTGGGGGATTCCCGAGACGGTCGTCCGGGGTGCACGCACACCCCTGTAACCGTTCCAGCGTGCCATGATTTTCCGCACGTAGTCTTCGGTCTCCGTACCGCGCATATAACCGTTTTTCACCACTGGGTCGGTGTAATACTGCGGTTGCGCAAGAGCCAGTACATACTGGCTCACGTCGTTCCAGCGGCGCGGGTCCCGTCCATGCTTATGGGTCAGGGCCATGGCATCGCGCACATGATGGAAACCGCCGTTGTAGGCCGCCAGCACGAACTTCGTGCGCTCCGTCCGGTTGGGGATGTCGCTGAAATGACCTTCCAGCTCTTCCAGGTATCTGACGGCAGCGGCAATGTTCTTCTCGGCATCGAACAGGTCAGCGTGGGCCAGTCCGAGGTGGTCGGCGGTGGAAGGCATAATCTGCATCAGGCCGCAGGCTCCCGCCCACGAACGCGCCTGAGGGTCAAAGGTGGACTCCTGATAGCATTGGGCGGCCAGTAACCGCCAGTCCCAGCGGATGCGCCGGGCGTGCTTCTGGAACTGTGCATCGTAGCGCGAGATGACTCCGCCCTTGGCATTGAGCATCGGTGCGTAGACGTGCCGTTTGACCGAACGCGACGAGAGCAGATACTGCTCCTCCTTGCGCGTCTCGGCAAGATACTGCGGACGATACCACGTCCGGACTTCCTGTTCCAGTTGCGGCTTGTCTGGACCGATTTTCCATGCCAGCAGACTGTCACGGCCGGCAAGCAGGGCGATGTCGCCGTCGCCGGCCTGAAGACGGCGCACCGTTTCTGCGGAGTCCCGGCACACTTCGACGCGCAGCCCCACGCCTATGCGTTCGGCAAAACGCTGACACAGCAGATACTGCGTCCCGAGGTGGCGGCCATGATAGTCGTAGTAGGTCTCAGGCCCTGTCTGCGTCAGCACAATCATTTCGCCGTTGCCCACAATCTGTTCCAGGTCGAAGCCGGCCGACAAAGTGTCTTCCGCCTCACCCCACGGCGTGAGTGCCAGCTCCGGCTGCCTCCGCTGGCAAGCAGCAAATAGCAGTGGAAGCAGAAGAACAGAAATATGAATATATATTCTTTTTCGCATCAAAATCTTCAAATACGCCTGCAAAAGTAATCATTTTTTTGGAAATCCGGCTGAAAATGCGTACTTTTGCACTGGAAATCACCAGAAATAGCTTTATTTATATGTTGAGAATTGCAGTACAATCCAAAGGCCGTCTGTTTGACGACACGATGAACCTGCTCGCAGAGGCCGATATAAAGGTCAGTTCAGGACGACGAACACTGTTGGTACAATCGCAGAATTTCCCGCTGGAAGTGCTCTACCTGCGCGACGACGACATTCCGCAAAGCGTGGCAAGCGGCGTGGCAGACATCGGCGTGGTGGGAGAGAATGAATTTGTGGAACGGGGAGAGGATGCGGAGATTGTTGCACGGCTGGGATTCTCCAAGTGCCGCCTTTCGCTGGCCATCCCGAAAGACATCGACTATCCGGGACTGGCCTGGTTCAACGGCAGGAAGATTGCCACATCCTATCCGAATATCCTCCGGAAGTTCATGGAGCAGCACGGCATCAACGCCGACATCCACGTCATCACAGGTTCCGTGGAAATCAGTCCGGGCATCGGGCTGGCCGACGGCATCTTCGACATCGTCAGCAGTGGCTCCACCCTCGTGAGCAACAATCTGAACGAGGTGGAAGTGGTCATGAAAAGTGAGGCGCTGCTCATCGGCAACAGACAGATGGATGGAGCGAAGCGCGACGTGCTCGACCAGATGCTGTTCCGCTTCAAGGCCGTCAAGGATGCGGAGGACAAGAAGTATGTGCGGATGAACGTCCCCAAGACACGGTTGCAGGAAATCGTCAACGTGCTGCCTGGACTGAAGAGCCCCACCATCATCCCCTTGGCCGACGACGGATGGTGCTCGGTACACACCGTGCTCGACCAGAAGCGGTTCTGGGAGATTATCGGGAAACTGAAGGAAATGGGGGCACAGGGCATCCTCGTGACCCCTATCGAGAAAATGATTCTGTAAAGGAAACCATACAACGGAAAGGAACTGTACCGATGAAAACATACCGCTATCCGCAACAGGAGGAATGGAACCCTATCATACAACGGCCGCACCTGGACCTCTCGCAGTTGCACGCCACCGTGCAAGAAGTGCTCGGCGACATACAGGCCAGAGGCGACGAGGCCGTCAAGGACTACGAGAAGAAGTTTGACCATGTAGCGTTGGAAACGCTGGCGGTCTCTGCCCAGGAGATGGACGAGGCCGAGAAACTCTTGGACGACAGCCTCAAGGCGGCCATCCGGCTGGCTCACGACAACATCCACACCTTCCATGCCGCACAGCAGTTTGAGGGCAAGCGCATCGAAACGCGCCCCGGCGTGATGTGCTGGCAGAAGAGCGTACCCATCGAGAAGGTGGGCCTCTATATTCCCGGGGGCACTGCCCCACTCTTCTCCACCATTCTGATGCTGGCCACACCGGCGAAGATTGCAGGATGCCGCGAAATCGTCCTCTGCACACCGCCCGACCGGGCCGGCAAGGTTCATCCGGCCATTCTCTATGCTGCACGTGTGGCTGGGGTCAACCGCATTTTCAAGGTCGGAGGAATACAGGCCATCGGAGCCATGGCCTACGGAACAGAAAGCATACCGAAGGTCTACAAGATTTTCGGACCGGGAAACCAGTACGTCATGGCGGCCAAGCAACAGGTGAGCCTCGCTGACGTGGCCATCGACATGCCGGCAGGGCCTTCGGAGGTCTGTGTCGTGGCAGACGGCAACGCCAATGCGGAATTTGTGGCCGCAGACCTGTTGTCGCAGGCCGAACACGGCAGCGACTCGCAGGTGCTGTTCATCACGACCACGGAACAACAGCTCAACGCGGTGTTGCAGGAGGTGCAGCGCCAACTCCAGAACCTGACGCGCAAGGAAATGGCGGAAAAAGCCTTGGAGAACAGCAACTTTGTGTTGGTGCACGACCTCGACGAAGCCATGAGGCTCTCCAACGCCTATGCCCCCGAACACCTCATCCTTCAGGTAGACGACTTTGAGGCTCTGGCCGAAAAGGTGGTCAACGCCGGAAGCGTGTTCCTCGGGAAGTATGCCTGCGAGAGTGCAGGAGACTATGCCAGCGGCACCAACCACACCCTGCCCACCCATGGCTACGCCACGGCATACAGCGGCGTGAACCTCGACAGCTATTGCCGGAAAATCACCTTCCAGCACCTTACCGAACAGGGCATCCGGGAAATCGGACACGCCGTAGAACTCATGGCCGCTGCCGAGCACCTCGACGCCCACCGCAACGCGATGACCATCAGAATCCAATCGCTTTAGTCTATGAAACCACTTGAACAACTCGTAAGACCCAACATCTGGCGGCTGGCTCCTTACAGCTCAGCCCGCGACGAATACTCGGGCAAGCAGGCACACGTGTTCCTCGACGCCAACGAGAATCCGTACAGCATGACGGACAACAACCGCTATCCTGACCCGCTGCAACGGGAACTCAAGGCCGCACTGTCCAAAATCAAGGGAGTCGCTCCGGAGCAGATTTTTCTGGGCAACGGCAGCGATGAAGCCATCGACCTGGTCTACCGCATCTTCTGCGAACCCGGCCAGGACAACGTGGTGGCCATAGAGCCGACCTACGGAATGTACCGCGTCTGTGCCGACATCAACAATGTGGAGTACCGCACCGTGACGCTCGACGGCGATTTCCAGTTTCAGGCCGACCGGCTGTTGCAGGTTTGCGACGGGAAGACCAAACTGGTCTGGCTCTGTTCCCCGAACAACCCTACGGGCAACTCGCTCGACCGGAAGGAAATGCTGTCCGTGGTGGAACGTTTCGGGGGCATCGTCGTCATCGATGAAGCGTACAGCGATTTCTCGCGGCAACCGTCGTTCCGCAGCGAACTGGCCTCCCACCCCAACCTCGTCGTGCTCAACACCATGAGCAAGGCATGGGCACTGGCCGGCATCCGGTTGGGAATGGCTTTCGCCTGCCCGGAAATCATCGGCATATTTAATAAGGTGAAATATCCCTACAACGTCAACCGGCTGACGCAGGCGGAAGCCTTGGAAGCCCTCGACAATCCGTATGAGGTGCAGGGATGGGTGAAGTGCATCCTCGACGAACGGACGCGCATGATGAAGGCTTTCCTCGAACTGCCCATCTGCCGGAAAATCTATCCTTCCGATGCCAATTTCTTCCTGACACGCATGACCGACGCACAGACCATCTACGACTATCTCGTAGACCGCGGAATCATCGTGCGCAACCGGTCGCGCGTCACGCTCTGCGACAACTGTCTGCGCGTGACCGTCGGACTGAAAAGCGAGAACAACGAACTGATTGCCGCCCTGCGGCAGTTCTCGGAATAAAACGCCCCTGCCCATGGAACGTCTGTGGAACACCAACTACATCCGGGTGATGACGGCCAATTTCGCGCTGTTCTTCGCCTTCTACCTGCTGACGCCGCTCCTGCCGCTCTACCTCAGCGAGACCTTCGGGGCGACGAAAGACGTCATCGGACTGGTGCTGTCGGGCTACACGGTCACGGCCCTGCTGTTCAGGCCCTTCAGCGGCTATTTCGTGGATACGTTTCCGCGCAAACAGGTGCTGATGGTGTGCTTCGCCGCGTTCGCCGTCTTCTTTGCCGGCTATCTGGCGGCCAGCTCCCTGTTGCTGTTTGCCTTGGTGCGCACGCTTCACGGAGGGCCGTTCGGGGCACTGACGGTGGCCAACTCCACGGTGGCCATTGACGTGCTGCCGTCGTCCAGACGCAACGAAGGGATAGGCTATTACGGACTGAGCAACAATCTGGCCATGGCCATTGCACCGACCTTCGCCCTCTTCCTCTACGCCGAAACCCACAACTTCGAGCTGCTCTTCTGGATTGCGCTCGCCATCGCCACGTTCGGATGGGCGGTCGATGCCACGGTGCGGCTGAAGCCCACCGCCCCCAAACCGAAACCCAAGCGGCTCTCGCTCGACCGGTTCTTTCTGGAACGGGGATGGCTGCTGGGCTGCAACATGGTGTTCTTCGGATTCTGCTTCGGCGTGCTGAGCAACTATCTGGCCATCTACGGCAAACAGGTGTTGGGAATGACCGAAGGCACGGGGACGTGGTTCCTGTGCTGTTCCGTCGGACTGATGCTGTCGCGCCTGCAGGGCAGCAAGGCACTGCGCGAAGGGAAACTGACGCACAACGCAGCCGAAGGCATGCTGCTCTCTCTCGTCGGGTATACCATCTTCATCGCCTTCCCCGGTGCCTTCGGCTATTACGGCTCGGCCATACTCATCGGACTGGGCAACGGCCACCTGTGGCCTGCTTTCCAGAACATGATCATCTCCATGGCGCACCACAACGAGCGGGGAACGGCCAATTCCACCATCCTCATCTCGTGGGATGTGGGTATCGGTCTGGGCATCATCGCCGGCGGAGCCATTGCCGAACATCTGGGCTATGCCACAGCCTTCTGGACTGTCGCAGCCGTACATGCCGTAGGAGTCGCCCTCTATTTCCTGCGCACCAGGAAGTTCTTCCTTTCCGGGCGCATACAATAAAATGAATCAATCTATCATGTTTACACTTCTCACGAAACTTTCCACATGGATTGCCGCCCACATCACGCTGATTGTGGTGGCGGTCACTGCCATCGCATTGCTGCTGCCGGCTTCCTTCACCTGGATCGGCACTTCCTCCATCACGCCGATGCTCGGCGTGGTGATGTTCGGTATGGGACTGACGCTTCGTCCGTCCGACTTCAAACCGGTCATACAACATCCGACGGACATCCTCATCGGCGAACTGTCACAGTTCATCATCATGCCCCTGCTGGCATGGCTGCTGTGCCGACTCTTGTCCCTGCCCGACCAGATTGCCCTGGGAGTGGTGCTCGTAGGGTGTTGTCCCGGAGGCACGGCCAGCAATGTCATCTGCTATCTGGCCAAGGCCGACGTCGCACTCAGCGTAGCCATGACCAGCGTGTCTACCCTGGTGGCCCCTGTCGTCACGCCGGCCCTGGTGTTGTTGTTGGCAGGAGAAAGTGTCAACGTGGATGTCTGGGGGATGTTCATGAGCATCGTGCAGGTGGTCATCCTGCCGCTGGCCTTGGGATTCGTGGTAAACCACTATTTCAGGCAAGCCACCGCCAAGGTGACACCCCTGCTGCCCATGATTTCCACCATAGCCATTGCCGCCATCATCGGCATCATCGTATCGCACAACGCGGCAAGCATCCTCTCCTGCAGCCTCATTGTCGCCGTGGCCGTCATACTCCACAACGTCCTTGGCCTGCTGTTGGGCTACGGTGTCGCAGCCATCACGGGAAGAAGTCCCGAGAAGCGGTCGGCCATATCCATCGAAGTGGGTATGCAGAACTCCGGTCTCGCCACCTCACTGGCCGCCACGCACTTCGCCATGTACCCCATGGCAGCCATCCCCGGAGCACTGTTCTCCGTGTGGCATAACTTCTCGGGAAGCATTGCTGCACAGATTTTCAGAAGAAAAAGCCAGTAATTACCCCTGTTCGGGATAAGGTAGTCCTCAAAACAGTATGAGTGGTCTGGTGTTCTCAATGCAGAATCCTTCAAGTGCCCGAGGCTTATTGTCGAAGAAGGAGTATGCCGCCAGCGTGGCCACCATATTCATAAGCTACTTTCTTATCCCGAACTGAAGTAACAATCGAATAGTTACGGAAATTTTCACTTTTGCGGCAGAGAGAAAAATTTCTCTCGGCAGAGAAAAAATACGCTGACGCTGCATTTCTCTGCATTCGCTGCTCCAAAATTTGGTATTTCTCTCGGTTAATCGTACCTTTGCATTTGGAAAAACAATGAATAAGATGAAGATTCCAAACAGCAAGAAATACCTCTACCCTGCCCTTGCAGGTATGGTGGCCATCGTGGCACTCGTGGTCTACTTCTTCTTCGCCTCCGTCTCGACGCAGGAAGACACCTTCTATATTTACATCGACCGCGACGACACGCAGGATTCCGTGTTCGCGAAGATTGAGCCGAAGGCTTCGCCCATGGCCATGGCCGGACTTACCACGCTGCTCCGCCACACCGACTACAAGACACACGTGCGCACCGGACGGTACGCCATCAATCCCGGTGACGGGGCACTGCGGCTGTTCCGCCGACTGAAGAACGGACAGCAGAGCAGCCTGCGGCTGACCATTCCCGAAGCACGGACTATGGAACGGTTGGCGGCACTACTGTCGAAGAAGCTGATGCTCGACTCGGCCAGTATCGCCCAAGCACTGACGTCGCAAGAAACCTGCAACAAATACGGCTACGACACATGTACCGTGAGTGCCCTGTTTGTGCCGGACACCTATGAGGTCTACTGGGACATCAGCATTGACGCGCTGCTGCGGCGCATGGAGCGCGAACACGACCGCTTCTGGAAAGGGGAACGCGCCGCCAAAGCTGCGGCACGGAAACTCACGCCCGTGGAGGTGGCCACACTGGCCAGCATCATCGACGAGGAAACGGCCAACACCGCCGAGAAGCCGATGATAGCCGGAATGTACCTGAACCGCCTCAAGACCGGGATGCCCCTGCAGGCAGACCCCACCGTGAAGTTCGCACTCAAGCAGTTTGACCTGAAGCGCATCTACACGAAACAGACCCGTTGCAATAGCCCCTACAACACCTACGCGAACGAGGGACTGCCCCCAGGGCCTATCAAGATTGCCTCGGTCAAGGGCATCGATGCCGTACTCAACGCCGTCGACCACGACTTCCTCTATATGTGTGCGAAGGAGGATTTCTCGGGCACCCACAACTTCGCCCGGACCTACGCCGAACACCGGAAGAATGCCGCACGCTACGCCAAGGCACTCAACGAGAACGGCATTCAATAAACAGACGACAGACCATGCCACTACCCACAGACGAACAGCGGTTGGAACGCCGACTGCTTGGCCAGTTCCAAAAGGCCATGAAGCAATACCGCCTCATCGAGGACGGCGACCGGGTGCTCGTGGCACTGTCGGGAGGAAAGGATTCCCTGTTCCTGTTGGAGATGCTGGGACAGCGCGCCAAAATAGAACGCCCGCAGTTCACGGTGGAGGCCGTGCACGTGAGGATGGAAAACATCGCCTATGAGAGCGACCTCCACTATCTGGAGGACTTTGCCGAGGCCGTTGGTGTCCCGTTCCATGTCGTGACCACGGCCTTCGACCCCACGGTCAACCCGCGCAAGCCGGCCTGTTTTCTGTGTTCGTGGAACAGGCGCAAACAGATTTTCAATCTCGCCCAACGCATCGGATGCAATAAGATTGCACTGGGGCATCATCAAGACGACCTGATTCATACGGCACTGATGAACCTCTCCTTCCAAGGGCATTTCTCCAGTATGCCTCCACTGCTCCGCATGGAGAAGATGCCGCTCGCCCTCATACGTCCGCTCTGCCTCTGCCACGAGGACGACATCAGAACCTATGCCGAACAGCAGGGTTACCGGAAACAACAGAAGCTGTGTCCCTACGAGAAGGACACCAAACGAACCGAGATAGCCGACCTGTTCCGGCAAATGGAACGCCTCAATCCGGAAGTCCGCTACTCCATCTGGAACGCGCTCGAAAACGACTATTTTCAGCAACAGAAACCATAGAGGACGACCAGTCCATACGTCAGGGAAAGCACGAGGACAGGCATCCGGCAGAAGCGCCGTTCGTAGACGGCAGAATGCGCCACCAAAAGAAACACCCGGTAGACCGCAAGCCCGACCAGTCCGCCCCACACCAACCCGACGAGAATGTCGCCCGGATAATGCACGCCGAGATACATCCGCGTCCAGCAGTTGAGCAACGACCAACTGACCAAGAAACAGGACAGCAAGCGGTTGCGCGCCAGCAAGGAGAAGAACACGGCCAGACTGAACGTGTTGGCCGCATGGGCAGAAAAGAAACCATAGTTGCCGCCACGGTAGCCGTCAACCACCTTGACGAGCATCCCAATCTCCGGGTCGTGGGTAGGCCGCCAACGGGCCACCAACGGTTTGACCAGCGAATCGTCGACCGTGCCCGCCAAGACCACGCAAAGTCCTGCCGCAGCCAGTATCATCGCCACCTGCCGCACGCTGCGGTTCGCCCGAATCACCATGTAAAGCAGGGCGACATAAAGCGGAATCCATGTGCGCGCATTGGTGAACACCATGGCCAAACGGTCCACAAACACCGAATCGCTGCCGTTGATCCACAACAGCAGTTGCTTGTCCAACTGTATGAGGGTTTCCATGCCGCGCCGGGGTTATATCATCTCGATGGCTGCCACGGCAATCCATCCCTGCTTGCCGTCGGCCAGACGAATCTTGCGCCACCCCTGCATCGTGGAGTCGGTCACCGTGACGCGCGTGCCTTCGTGGAGCGTGAAAAGCAGAGTGCCGCTCTTTGCCGGCGTGCTTCTGACCGCAACGGCCGGAGCCATGACTATCGCTCCAGTGCGGTGCTGCAACTTGTCGCGCTGCTGCCAGGCAAAGAGATTGGACAGGAAGAACACCAGCACCAAGGCAAGGGCACCGAAGAAGCCCGTCTTCCGCAACCATATCCGGTCCACGAAAAGGTAGACCAACGCCAGCCCGATGGCCACCGCCAACGACACCAAGGCCATCCATGCCCACGCGTCGACACTCATCAGGTTGACGAGGGAGTGGTACCACGTGACGAAGAACATCTCCGTCTCCGGCGTGATGCGGTCGATGGTCTTCGACTGGGCCATCTGCAGGTTGAAGCGGATGTCTTCATCACCGGGCGACAGCAGCAGGGCACGCTCGTAATTGAGGACGGCCCGCGTCATATTGTCGGTGCGGTAGTAGGCGTTCCCCAGATTGTAGTACAGGTCGGCATCGGCGTGCTGCCGGAGCAACTGCTCGTACATACGGATGGCCTGCTGGTAACGCTCCTGGGCATAGGCACTGTCAGCCGCCGCCTTCGACACCGGTTGTGCATAAACCCGCAAGGCCGGCAAAAAACAAAGGGCTATAAACACCCCCAACATCATGAGCACTGCCGGCCTGCGGGCTGTATTGTATTGTGGATAGGTCATCATGATTTCACCTCTCTTCCTTTTTCTATAGACGTAATGGCCTCGACAGCCGCATCATACACCTTGTTCATGTTGCCATGGGCGTCGCCCGGTGCGTACCGTGCAAACTCGCACTCGTCCAGTGCACCGAGGAAGAGCTTGATGGTGTCGGCATCCACGCCACGTCCGTTCAGTTGCGCACTGATGTTCTCCCGCGAGAGTTGGGCCACAGGGATGTTGAGTTTGTCGCCGACGTATCCCCAGAGTGCGCGCAACACCTCATCATAAAATTCATTCTGATTGTTGGCTTTCATCAGTTTTGCAGCCTTGCGCAGGCGGCGCGAAGCCACCTTGTTGGCGCGCTTGCCGCGCATCTTCACGATGTCCGCGCGGTCGATGGCCCGCTGGCGGAACACGACAAAGAGGGTGACGAAAGTGACGAACAGCACCGCAAGCACAATCCAGTAGGCCACCGACGCAAAGAACGAGTCGCCGAGGGTGTTCAGACGGAGGTCGCCCGTCTTGATGTACCGGATGTCCTTGTTGACCTGCTGGAGCTCCTCGCTGGCATAGGTGCGCGAAGCCCCGCCGTTGCCCTTCTGCACCTTCAGGGTGAAGGGTTGGCTGCGGAGGGTCTTGTAGCCGCCGCTCTGGGTGTCGAAATAAACGAACTCCACGGGTTGCAGTTCGAAGGTGCCCTGATGGCGCGGCACGATGAGGATGTCGTACACCATATTGCCTTCGATGCCGTTGACCGACAGTTTGGTCTTGTCGGTCACCTTGGCATCGTACTGGTCGAAGTCCTTCGGCAGCACGACGGTCGGCTGTTTGATCAGTTTCAGGTTGCCCACGCCGCTCACCACAATGCGCAGGGTGACAGGGTCGTTGGCCTTCACCTTGTCCTTGTCCAGACTGGCGGAGAGCGAGAAGGTACCCACGCCACCCGAGAAATTGGACGGACGGGTCGGCAGCGGGTCCACCGTGATGGTCAGTCCCGGAGCCTTGATGATTTTTTTCACCTCCGTATATCCGGAACCGCCGTTGAAGAAAGCCTCGAACGGGTCGACATCCCGGTTCTCCAACATCACCATACCCTCGTAGTCGAGGCTCGGTATCTCCAGTTTTCCGGTGGTCTGCGGGAACATCACATACTGCTGCCACGTCACGGCGCGGTAAGGCCGTCCGTTGAGCGTCTCCACATGGAAGCTCTTCTGCTGCGGCAGCGGCACCTCCCGGGTGTAGAAGCTCTTCAGGTCGGGCATCTTGCCGTTGAGCGAGGTCAGGTTGACCAGCGTATAGACCTTGTAGGTCAGCAGTATCGGCTCCTGCTCATGGACGCGGCTCTTGTTGGCACTGACCTTCATGAACAGTGCATTGCCCGAGATGTGGCCGTCGGAAGCCGGGTTGCCACTGTCCCCGGAACGCTGTCCCCGATTCTGCTGCGAGGAAGACGCACTGCCCGACACCTTGATATGCAACACGTTGGAGTGCATCTGCTTGCCGCCGATCTTGACCCGTGCGGCAGGGATGGTGTAGTTGCCGGCCTTGTTGGCACAGACGATATAGGTGTACGTGATGGACGAGGAACTGGAGGTCTTGCCGTTGACCATCTGGAAACTCGACTGCGAGCTGGTGCTGGGTCCCATCAGCACTTCAAAAGCCTCCGGGATGTTTCCGGCGCGGAATTCCTCCACGTCGTCGGTATTGACGGTGTAGGTCAGACGGAACTGGTCGCCGACGGACACTTGCGTCGGTGCACGCCCGACGATGCTCTGTCCGAGCGCAGGGACGGCAGTCCACAGCATCACGGCCAGCGGCAACCACCACGTGCCAAGCAACCGGGTTCTGTCTTTTATGTTTCTGTTCATTGTCATGGCTTGTATTCTTAGGTGTCACCAGTTTTTCTGGAGGCGGCGGCGCTGCGGCTGCTGTTGCAACTGCTTGATGCGCTGCTGGGTGTTCTTCTCCTCCTGTATGGCGGCATTCAGCAACTGTTCGGCATTCTCGCGGCTCATCTGGGGCTTCTGCTGCTGTTGCTGTTGTTTCTCCTGTTGTTGGGATTTCTTTTGCTTGTCTTCTTTCTTGTCCTGTTTCTGCTTGTCGTCCTTCTGGTTCTTGTCGTCCTGCTTCTGCTGCTGTTGCTGCTGCTTTTGTTGTCGCTTGCACAGTTCGAGGTTGTAGCGTGTCTCGTCGTCGTCGGGATTGTTGCGCAACGCCTCCTTGTAGGCTTCTATGGCCTCGCCATACATTTTGTGGGTCTGACAGACCGTTCCGATGTTATGATAAGCCTGGGCACGGCGACGGGGGTTCTGCTCCAGTTTTGCCGCACTTTGATACTGTTGGATGGCGGCCGAGTCCTTGCGCTGCATCAGCAGGGCATTGCCCAGGTTATAGACGGCCTGGGAGTTGCGGGCGTTGCGTTCCAGTGCCTTGCGGTAGCTGGTCTCCGCCTCGGCATAATTCCCGGCACGGAACTGGCGGTTGCCTCGCCGGATATGGTCGCGGTCTGTCTGTGCCTGCACGCTGAGCGTAACCAACAGCAAGAGGACAGCGGTGGCCGTCTTCCTGCGGCTGAACAGGTGCAGCTTGCCCAGATGCGGATTGCGGATTTCCAGAATACAGATTTCCAGTACGAGCAACAGCAGCACCAGAATGGCCACGGCCTGGAATTGCTCGTTGTAGTCGCTGTATAGGGTCACCGACGTTTCCTTCTTGGACAGCTTGTCCAGTTCGGCATTGAGTTGCTCCTGTGCGTTGGCGTTGTTCTCCACATGGATATAGGAGCCGCCACCGGCCTCTGCCACCTGTTTGCACATCTCCTCGTTCAAGGCGGACATGACGGTCTGTCCGGTCTCGTCCTTGATATAATCCTGCGGCCCGCTCACGGGAATGGGCGAACCCTTCGGAGAACCGATGCCCAGCACGAACACGCGCATCCCCTTCTCCTTGGCTTCACGGGCGGCTTCCAGTGCCCCGCCCTCGTGGTCTTCACCGTCGGTGATTACGATGATGGCCTTGCCGATGCCCTGTTCCTGCGTGAAACTGCTGACAGCCATCCGGATGGCCGCGGCTATGTCCGTTCCCTGCACACTAATCATCGACGGGTCGATATTGCCGAGGAACATCTTGGCCGACACGTAGTCGCTCGTGATGGGCAACTGCACGAAGGCATCGCCGGCAAAGACAATCAGCCCCACCTTGTCGTCGGTGAAATGGTCGACGAGGTTCTCCACCATCATCTTGGCACGCCCCAGACGGCTCGGTGCCACGTCCTCGGCCATCATGGAGTTGGAGACATCCATGGCAATGATGGTCTCGATGCCGGTCCGCTTCTCGCGGTTGATTTTTGTACCCATCTGCGGTCGTGCCAGCATGACAATCATCAGAGCCAGAGCCGACAACAGCAAGAGGAACTTGACGCGGGGACGATGGCGCGACACATCGGGTGCCAACTCGCGGACGAGGCGTGCATCGCCGAACCGCAGGAGGCGTTTCTTCTGCTGGCGAGCCGTCCACCACCGTATCAACACCAACACGGGAATCAATACGAGCAGATAGAGATATATAGGGTCTTCAAATCGAAACATAGCACTCCGGTATTTTTAAGGTAGTTTTCTGAATAGCGTCAGCCTCAGCAATATTTCGAGCAACAGCAGCACGAAGGCTGCCACGGCAAAGGGCTGGTAGGCTTCATATCGCTTGCTGAACTGGGTCACGTTCAGCTTCGACTTCTCCAGTTTGTCAATCTCGCGGTAGATGTTCTGCAGTTCACGGTTGTTGGTGGCCCGGTAGAAACTGCCGTCCGTGGCCGCGGCAATGTCGCTCAACGTCTTGCTGTCTATCTCGACCGGTATGTTGACATACTGCACGCCACCGGCCACAGGCATCGGATAGGGTGCGACCTTGTTGGTTCCCACACCGATGGTATAGACGCGGATGCCCAGGCTCTTGGCAATCTCGGCAGAGGTCATCGGCGACAGGTCGCCCCGGTTGTTGCTGCCGTCGGTCAGCAGTATCACGACCTTGCTCTTCGCCTTGGAATCCTTCAGACGGCTGACGGCATTGGCCAGTCCCATGCCGATGGCGGTTCCGTCTTCGATAAGCCCGCGGGTGGCCAGATCGGTACGTACTCCCCTCAACAGGTTCAGCACGGAAGCGTGGTCGGTGGTCATCGGACACTGGGTGAAAGCCTCACCGGCAAAAATGGTCAGTCCGATGTTGTCGTTGGGACGACCGGCAATGAACTCGGCGGCCACCTGCTTGGCAGCCTCAATGCGGTTGGGCTTCAAGTCTTCCGCCAACATGGAGCCGGACACGTCCATCGCCATCATGATGTCGATGCCCTCCACCGACTTGTTCTTCCACGAATTGTGCGTCTGCGGACGGGCCAGTATCAATACCAGCAGCACGAAGACCGCCATCCGCAGCAGCATCTGCAACGGCATCAGCGTCACCTTCCAACTGCGTGCCGCATAGCGGTAGGCACGGGTGTCGCTCAACCGCATGGTAGGCTCGGTCTTCTTCCGATACATCAGATACCATATAATATAAGGTATCAGGAGTATCAACAACAGCAGGTATTCTTTATTTGCAAATTCCATTGTACTTCATCTTTATATCCACTCGCCCAACAGCAACACGTGCCAGACGGCGTAGCCCAGCATGGCCACGCACGCCACGGTCAACACGCCGATGACGGCCTTCAGCAAACGCCTCGTCTTCAGTGACCGCCGCTCGGCCTCGGTCTGTTCCGGTTTCTGCACTTCTTCCACGACGGCGTTCTCCTGCTTGGTCTGGTCAATGAACGCAATGGCATGGAGGAGATTGGCGTCGTTTTCGTTGATTAAGGTAGAGTACTTGGCAAACTTCACCAAATCGGCCGTGGCGAAGAGCTGGCGCAGCTCGTCAATCATCGTCTGGTCGCCCGCAGCGGTCAGGCGTTCTATGATTTCGCCGCTGGTCATCTCCATGGCCGAGAAATGATACCGTTCCTCGATGTATTTACGCAGCGTGTCCGTGAGTTTCGTATAGTACGCTTTCGGATCGTCGGCGGTCACCATCCGGTCTGCCTTGATTTGGGCAATCATCTCCATCGCTTTCTGGTGCGGCAAGAGCCGCTTGACGATGCGCAGTGTCTTGATGATGGGGCGGTTGTCGCGCAGGCGGAGACAGAGGTAGCCGACCACTGCCATGAGCAACAGCGAGAAGATGCTCAACCAGAAAGGCAAGGCCCACTCGCTCCATGAGAACGGGTTGTCCTGCACGTCCTTCGGTCCGAAGAACTTGTCCAGCTTGGTGGTGTCGACCTCCATCTCCACCACCTTCAGGGCCAGATTCTTGGTCGAATACGTCTTGCCGTTCACCTTGACACGGAACGGCGGCAGATAGTAGAGTTTCCCGTCGAAAGAGGTCAGGGTATAGATGCGGCAGACCGTCTGGCGACCGTCCGGGGTCTCCACCGTCTGTCCTTCACTGGTGGCCAACACTTCCACTCCGGGCACGATCTGCTGGCGCGGTTTGAACTCGGGCATGGTGACCTTGGACTGCTGGGGCACCGTAGCCGTCACCGTCACGTGCACCTGCTCGCCTATCATCATCTCCAGCGAGTCGATGCGTGCACCGACCTCGACCTGCGCCAGAACCGGGGCAGACAAACATACGAGAATATATAGTATCAGCTGTCTCATGGTGGTCAACTCCTCTTTTTGAACAACAACAGCAGGTGTTTCACGAAGTCATCGCCCGTCGGGATGCTGACCATGTCGACATTGCTCTTGTTCATCGTCTCACGCAGACGCTGCTGCATCCGGTTCCAATATTGTTCGTGGGCTTGCCGCAACCGCTTGCTGCCGGTGTCGATGTACTGCTCGTAACCCGTCTCGGCATCCACCACGCGCATCAGCCCCACATCGGGCAACGCCCGGGCAAACCGGTCGTAGACCTGCACCGCCACGACATCATGTTTCCTGTTGCAAATCTGCAAGGGGTGCAGGAAGTCTTTCTTGTCGTAGAAATCACTGAGGACAAAAGCGGTGCAACGGTGTTTCACCACACTCGTCAACAGCTGCAGGGGCACTTCCAAGTCGGTGCGCCGGCTCTCCGGATGGAAGTCGAGCATCTCACGGATGATATACAGGATGTGCTTGCGCCCCTTCTTGGGCGGAATGTATTTCTCTATCTTGTCGGAGAAGAACATCACCCCGATTTTGTCATTGTTCTGGATGGCACTGAAAGCGATTGTTGCGGCAATTTCCGTCACCATGTCCCGCTTCAACTGGCCTTGCGTACCGAAATCGAGCGAACCGCTGACATCGATGAGCAGCATGACGGTCAGTTCGCGCTCTTCCTCAAAGACCTTGACGTAAGGGCGGTGGAAACGCGCCGTCACGTTCCAGTCAATGTCGCGCACGTCGTCGCCGTACTGGTACTCGCGCACTTCGCTGAAGGCCATTCCGCGTCCCTTGAAGGCAGAATGGTACTGTCCCGCAAAGACATTGGTACTCAGTCCGCGGGCTTTGATTTCAATTTTCCTTACCTTTTTCAGTATTTCAGCGGTTTCCATTAAGGCACCTCCACCTTGTTGATAATCTTCGAAACGATCTCCTCGCTGGTCACGTTGCTGGCCTCGGCCTCGTAGGTCAGTCCGATGCGGTGGCGCAGCACGTCGTGGGCGACAGCGCGGACATCCTCAGGCACCACATAGCCGCGGCGTTTGATAAAGGCGTAGGCACGGGCGGCCTTGGCCAGATTGATGGAAGCACGCGGGCTGCCTCCGTAGGCCACGAAATCCTTCATCTCCTTCAGTCCGTAGCGGTCCGGATAACGGGTAGCAAACACGATGTCTGCAATATACTGCTCAATTTTCTCGTCGATATAGACCTCACGGACCACATTGCGGGCCTCCAGGATTTCACGGGCGGTCGTCACGGGCTTCACCTCGGGCAGTTTCCCGGCGATGTTCTCGCGGATAATGCGCTTCTCTTCTTCCAGCGTGGGATAGCTGATGACCACCTTCAGCATGAAACGGTCCATCTGTGCCTCGGGCAACGGATAGGTGCCCTCCTGCTCTATCGGGTTCTGGGTGGCCATCACCAGGAACGGGGTCGGCAGGTCGAAGGTTTCCTTGCCGATGGTCACCTGCTTCTCCTGCATGGCTTCCAGCAGCGCACTCTGCACCTTGGCGGGTGCGCGGTTGATTTCGTCGGCCAGTACGAAGTTGGCAAACACGGGGCCCTGCTTCACCTGAAAGCGTTCGTCCTTTTGCGAGTAAATCATCGTACCCGTCACGTCGGCCGGCAGCAGATCCGGCGTGAACTGTATGCGGCTGTAGGAGGCATCGATCAACTGTGAAAGGGTCTTTATGGCCAGCGTCTTGGCCAGTCCCGGCACACCCTCCAGCAGGATATTGCCGTCGCTGAGGAGGCCGATAAGCAACGAGTCCACCAGATGCTTCTGTCCTACGATTACTTGATCCATGCCCGCCACGAGGTTGGTGACGAAGCCACTTTGCTGTTCTATCCGGATGTTGAGTTCGCGGATGTCGATTGATTCTGCCATAGTTATGTTCGATTTATTTGTTTCTGTTTTTTCGGTTTGCAAAAGTAATCAATTCCGGGAGGAAAGCGCGCGTCTGAGTTTCTAAATAATATTAAAAAGGTTTTCACCATCTTACAATTTAAGAAACTTTTTCATATCGTAACATTTTGTCTGCAAACTTGCGGGATGCTCAGATCAGATCGAAGCTGCCCGTCGGACTCTTGCGCTTGAGCACTTCCAACAGGACATCCGTCCCCACGGCGATGCCGTGGCTGCGCAGAATCGTCTCCACGGTCTTGCGGGCCAGTTCCGGATGGTTGTTCTCCTGACTGAGATGGCAGAGCCATATATGCTTCAGCCGCTCGCTCATATTCTCCGCCAGGGCCGTGCCACAGTCGTTGTTGCTCAAGTGGCCGGTCGGCGAGAGGATGCGCCTCTTGAGGTGGTTCGGATACGGCCCGTTCTTCACCATCTCCACGTCGTGGTTGGACTCTATCACCAGATAGTCGGCCTGTGCGATGTTGCGTTTCATTTCGTCGGTCACCCAGCCTGCATCGGTCATCAGGCAGAAGGTCACGCCTTCCGCCTCAATCCTATAGCCCACATTGTCGCAGCTGTCGTGGGGCACGCCGAAAGGGGTCACCGTGAAGTCACCGAGAGTGAAGGTTTCGCCCTTGTCGATATACCGTTTCTGGTCTGCCGGCACTTTCTGTTGGACGCAATAGTTTTTGCCGATGCCTTCATGCACCGCCCGCGTCGCATACACCGGCACCTGCCATTCCTTGCTGAAGGTGCCCACCGACTTGACATGGTCGGCATGGTCATGGGTCACAAGCACATGATGCACCTGCGAAAAACTGACCCCATAATCCTTGAAGTCCTTCTTTAGACCTCTCAGTCCTACTCCGATATCTATCAAAAGTCCATCCGTCGGTGTTGTCAGCAGATAGCAATTCCCACTACTGCCGCTGCCAAAGGATATAAATCTAAGCATTTTTGTTGTTATTTTGACTGCAAAAGTACGAAAAAGAAATCACATCTTTCCCATCTCGGCCTTGATTTTTGGATATTTTAAGCATCTTCCAGCGGTGACCGGAAGCGGACTGCAGGGTCAGAACGGCAGTCCCACCGCAAAATGGAAAGCGAAATCGCGGCTGAAGTCCGGATGGATCAAGGGGTAGTGTTCCTTCGAGGTGGTATAGGCCGGATTGACGGCCTTCATGCCCATGTCGAAGCGCAGGATGAAATAGCCGAAGTTCAAGCGGAATCCCATACCGTAGCTCACGGCCAGCTGTTGCCAGAACTCGTCGAGTTTGAACTGGCCGCCGGGCTGGTCGTCATAGGCACGCAGGGTCCAGATGTTTCCGGCATCCACAAAGAGTGCACCGCCGATTTTCCAGAACAGGTGGGTACGATATTCCACGTTGAGGTCCAGTTTCATGTCGCCCGTCTGGTTGATGAAGTCGATGCGTCCGTCCTTGCTGACATAGCTGCCGGGGCCCAGTCCGCGCACGCTCCATCCGCGCACGCTGTTGGCTCCGCCCGAGAAATAGCGTTTCTCGAAAGGCAGTATGGTGCTGTTGCCGTAGGGATAGGCCACGCCCAGCCCGGCATGGAACACGAGTTGGTCGTTGTAGTTCAGTTGGATGTTGCGCGTGAAGTCCACGTCGCCTTTCACGTACTGTGCATAGGCAATGCCCAACAGGGCGTACTGTCCGTCGGCATTTCTGTGGAACCGCAGACCGTGTGCCAGGCCGTGGAGCAGGTTTCCTGCCGTCTCGGCATTGGCCTTGACGGCGATGCGCCCGTTGTTGTACGTATAGCCCACCCCGAACTTCATGATGAAGAGGTTCTCGTAATTATAGCGGAGAATGGCATTCTTGCTCCCGGTGTCGTTGAGATACTCGTTGCGGAACGTCTCGCTGATCCACGGCATCGAGACGTAGTTGAGGTCCAACAGGTCGAGGCGGTAGCGGTCGTGGTGGCGGCTGTCGTTCCATTTGTATTTCCATGCCACGGAAAAGACGCGGCGGTGGAACTCCGGACGGTTCTGCAGGTCGTAGAGCATCGAAACCTCACTGGTGGCGTTGACCCGTTGCCGGAAATGGCCGGGCAGCCAAGGGGCGATGAAGCGGGGGAAGGTGAGGCGGGTCTCCATACTGTATTCCTCAAAGTTTCCGTTGCCGTAGCCCTCCAGTCCCTTGATGGCCTCGAAAGCACTGCGAAGCTCGACGGTCAGGTTCTCTGCGCCACGGAACAGGTTACGGTTCTGGTAGGCCAATGCCACGGCGGCCCCGAGGTCACCTGCCGTATTGGTGCCTTCGGGCTGGAACGAGATGACCGAAGGTTTGTTGGTACTCACGTGCACGTTGCAGTCCAACAGGTTCTCCCGGGGATGTTCGTCCCACGAGATACTGGTGTATCTGACAATGCCGAGCCGTCCGAAACGGGTGTAGGTGTCCTGAAGGTTCCGGGCGGAATAGAGGTCGCCGGGGCGGATGAGGGTGTTGCGCCACAGCACGCCCGAACGGAGGTGGATGACAGAGTCTTCGTGCTCTCCGCTCAGGTGGGTCACCTTCCCTATACGGTAGCACTGGTGCGGCACTTCCCGTCCGTCGTGGTCTGTGTTGGCATGGACGACCAGCGTCAGTGCGATGTCCCTCCCACCCGACACCGAATCGGCCCGGAAGGTAATGAAGTCCTTGTTGAAGCGGAAATAGCCTTGGTTGGCCAGCAGGTCCACCAGTCGGTTGCGCTCTTTGTCCAGGTTCTCCACGCTGAAGCGCATGTGCTCCCGCAGTCCCCTGTTCTCCGGCAGGTCCAGCCGCAGCAACCGGGCAACGGCGGTGTCCCGCACCTCATAGTCCACCTTCCCAAGGAAATAGGGCTGTCCGGGACGGATGCGGTAGGTGACGCTGACCTTGCGTTTCTTTTCCTTCAGCACGGTATCGACCGTGGCGCGCAGATAGCCCATGTTCTGCAGCCTCATCCGCAAGTCTTCCATCGTGCGCCCGGTGCTCAGGGTGTCGTAGACGACCGGAGCCTCGCCGACATTCTTCAGCGTGCGGTTGATCCAGCGCGACGAGTCCCGGCCTGACAGCGAATAGGCGGCAAGGGGCAGTTTCAACGAGGAGAACCACCGCGTGTTGCCCTTCTGCCGCACATACGACTTCAGGTCGGAACCATTCACGTCGTGGTACTTCCCGTCGCACTCCACCTTCACACCGTGGAGCAGGTATTCGCCTTCCGGCACATATTTCGTTTCGGAGCAACCGCACAGCACCAACGCCGCAATTCCCGCCAATAAACCTCTTGTGTATCGCATTCCGTCCACAAAGGTAGTGCAAACCGAGAGAAATACAAAACAAAAACAAGTTTTTCTTGGCATTTCCCTCGCTTAATCGTACCTTTGCACCCGATGATCAGCAAAAACCAGATAAAATGGGTTCGCAGCCTCGAACTCAAGAAGAACAGGCGCAGCGAGGGACTCTTCGTGGCCGAGGGACCCAAGGTGGTGGGCGACTTGTTACGTGCCGGCTTCACTGCCCGACAACTCTTTTCCACTACCCCCAAGACCGCCGACGCCCAGCCCGTGACGGAAGAGGAGCTGCGGCGCATCAGCTTCCTCCAGCATCCGCAGGAGGTGCTCGGCGTGTTCCAGATTCCCGACAACGTTGCGCCTGTGGCTCCGGAAGGCCACCTCTCACTGGCTCTTGACGGCGTGCAGGACCCCGGCAACGTCGGCACCATCATACGCATCGCCGACTGGTTCGGCATCGACTGCATCTACTGCTCGCCGGCCACCGCCGACGTGTACAACCCCAAGGTGGTGCAGGCCACCATGGGCAGCATCGCCCACCTGCCTGTCATTTATACGGATTTGCCCCAACTGCTGGACGGACTGCCTGCCGACTTTCCCGTCTACGGCACGCTGCTTGACGGCGACGACATCTACAATCAGCCGCTGTCTGACGAGGGAATCATCGTGATGGGCAACGAGGGCAACGGCATCTCCGAGGCCGTCCGCCAGCGCGTCAACCGCCGTCTCCTGATTCCCAACTTCCGCCAAGGCTGCCAGAATGCCGAGAGCCTCAACGTGGCCATTGCCACCGCCATCACCTGTTCGGAGTTCCGGCGGAGAAACGGCGTAAACCGTTGAACATTAAATGATATTGACTTCCGGAGTAATCGCAATGCCGAATTTCTCCAATACATCCTGTTGTATCTTCCGGCAAAGTGCCACAATTTCCGCACCCGTGGCACCGCCGTGGTTCACCAATACCAGCGCCTGACGGTCGTGTACCCCGACGCGTCCCATCGTGCGCCCTTTCCATCCACACTGGTCAATCATCCACCCTGCAGGAATCTTCTCGTGACCGGCATCCACCGTGTAGTGGGGCATATCGGCATAACGTGCGGCCAACTGCTCGTACTGGGCACGCGGAACGACGGGATTCATGAAGAAACTGCCGGCATTGCCCACGACCGACGGGTCGGGCAGTTTCTCGCGGCGCATCGCGATAATCACGTCCCGCAACGCACGGGCAGTGGGACTGGTGATGTGGCACCGGTCGAGTTCGCTGCGGATGTTGCCGTAGTCGAGCTTGGGCTGGAACACGGACGACGTGCGGTAGGTGACGTAAGTGATGAGGAAACGGTTCTTCCATTCCCCCTTGAAGCGGCTCTGCCGATAGGCATACTGACAGTCGGCAGCAGCTATCCGGCGTGTCTGCCCGGTAGCAATCTCCACCGCTTCGACGGTCTCTATCAGGTCTTTCGCCTCCACGCCGTAGGCTCCGATATTCTGCACGGCACTGCCCCCCACGTCGCCGGGAATCAGCGAAAGGTTCTCGCAACCGAAATGGCCGTGGGCCACGCAGTAGTCCACCACGCCGTCCCACACCTCGCCGCTGCCGCAACGCACACGGTCTCCATCCGCCTGGATGCCCTTGACGGCGGAGTGCACGACAATGCCCTTGAAATCCTGCGTCAGCAGGAGATTGCTCCCGCCGCCGATGATGAGAAACGGCTGCGCCGACTGGCGCAGGAGGCAGGCCACCTGCTGCGCCTCTTCCTCCGTCGCGTATTCCAGGAAGCGGTCGCAACGGGCGTCGATGCCGAAGGTGTTGTGGGGTTTCAGGCTATAGTTGCGGAAATCTTTCATATCATGTCTGTTTTATGTCGGGTCAGGTAGACAGTTTGGACAACATCCACTGGCCATCCTCCAGACGGAAGGTCAGCTCCGTCTCCAGACCGTTGGCAATGCCGCGGATCACGAAAATCTTGCATTTCCCGGCCTTGGGTGCCTTGCCGTACACGATGTTGTAAATCATGTCTGACGGCAGTTCGGGGGCAAAGGCCGGCCAGGTGTCGGGCGTGATGACCCCTTCCATCTGACTGAAGTCGTCGTCGGGATCCGTAGTCACGAACTTGACCGTTCCGCAGAGGTGATGCTGCTGGAAGTCGGCACTGGCGGCAAAGTGTCCGTAGAACTCCAGAAACGAGGCGTTGTCCGATTCCGCCAGCGGAAGGTGGACGATCTTCCGCATCATCCATTTGCCGCCGATGCGGTCGAACACATACTGCTTGATTTCCTTGCCGTGGAGATAAATCTTCTCCACCACCGCATGGGTAATCGCCATCTGCTTCACCTCGTCCAACTGTTTCTCGCTGTCGAAAATCAGCGTATAGTAGTCCTGGCGCATGAAGAAATACTCCATCTTCCATTGGTTCTTGGACAGGCGTTCCACCTCTCTTCCGCGCACGACAGGCAACGGGAACTGGATTCTGCTGTACTGCAGATGCCTGTTGGCCGCGAAATTGAAGATAAAGTCGTCGAACAGTTCGTCGGCCGCCTTCGGCACGGGCTCTTCCGCAATCACTTCCATCTCCCCGTCCTCAACCGCCGAATCGGCCGGTGCGGAAGAATCTGCCGGCACAGCATCCACCGGCCCGGCCGGCTCTGCCGTCTTCTTGTTACCCTGACATCCTGCCGACAGACAGGCTGCGACAATCAGTGCAATCCAATACCGTTGCATCATTGATTCCTCTATGATTTATGTCTTCTCTCAAATTTTCGGCAAAGGTACAAAAAACTCTCAACTCCCACTCCATAATTCTTATTTTTTTTGTACCTTTGCCGAAAATTTCAAACCTATATCAATGGTTATGATACTCGACAAGATCAATCAACTCATGGATGAAGTGCAGCAGATGACCGCTGCCAACGCAGAAGAAGCTGAGCAACTGCGACTGAAATACCTCAGCAAAAAGGGACTCATCGCAACCCTGATGAACGATTTCCACGATGTGCCGGCCGACCAGAAAAAGGCCGTGGGAATGAAGCTCAACCAGCTCAAGCAGTTGGCCCAGAGCCGCATCAACCAGCTCAAGGACAGCACCGGGATGCAGGACGACAACGCACAGCAGCACACCGACCTGACACGCACGCCCTACCCCATCAGCCTGGGCACACGCCATCCGCTCACCATCGTCACCAACGAGATTATAGACATCTTCTCGCGCATGGGCTTCGTCCTTGCCGACGGACCGGAGGTGGAAGACGACCTCCACGTGTTCACCAAGATGAACTTTGCCGCCGACCATCCCGCACGCGATATGCAAGACACCTTCTTCGTCTCGCAGCATCCCAACGACGTCACCAAGAACATCCTGCTCCGCTCCCACACCTCCAGCGTGCAGGCCCGCGTCATGGAGACCTCGCAGCCCCCCATCCGCATCATCTGCCCCGGACGGGTCTACCGCAACGAAGCCATCACCGCCCGCGCCCACTGCTTCTTCCATCAGGTGGAAGGACTCTATATCGACAAGGACGTGTCGTTCACCGACCTCAAGCAAGTGCTGCTCTCCTTTGCCCGCGAAATGTTCGGAGCCGACACCAAGATACGTCTCCGTCCCAGCTATTTCCCGTTCACCGAGCCCAGCGCCGAGATGGACATCTCCTGCTTCATCTGTGGCGGCGAAGGCTGCAGCTTCTGCAAGCACACCGGTTGGGTCGAGATTCTCGGTTGCGGCATGGTAGACCCCAACGTGCTCGAACAGTGCGGCATCGACCCCAACATCTACAGCGGATATGCCTTCGGCATGGGTGTCGAGCGCATCACCAACCTGAAATACCAGGTCAGCGACCTCCGTATGTTCTCCGAGAACGACGTGCGTTTCCTCCGCGAATTCGAGTCGGCGGATTGACAAGCAGACCTTTGGCATCCTTTTAGCATCGTGTAGGCATACTGTAAGCATCCCCTTTCAGTATGCCTACAGTCGTTTTGTAAGTGTTGCCCTGTGACCGATGGCGCAACACAGAACAAAATGCTTACTTTTCATGCGTGGCAAGGAATCCGCGCAGACTAACTTTACTTTCACTCTACAGCCTTTCGCTCTGCTAAGTCGCGGCAAGAGAAACCGAATGGGACAATTATCCCGCATTATCTGTTTTCTATCAAGTTCAAACCTTGTTCCCGATAAAAAGGGAAACGGGTGTCACTGGAAACCAACGTCAAGTGTTCGGTGATGGCTTGACTGATGATAACATGATCCGAAGGGTCTTTATGCCCCATTGATTCATTCCGCTGCAGCTGGGCATAAGTTCTCATGTGTTCTATGTTCAAAGGCAGAACCGTCAGATTGTATTCCTCTACCAAAGACTGAATCATATCACAGGCAGTCTTCCAACATTTGGAGGCCAATCCTTTGTTGTTGAAAGCAACAATCATTTCGCGCAATGTCTCAACGCTGATACAGAGGATGTTCTCATAATCATCTATCAACGCTTCGACATCCGGACAGAGCCTGTCCGGCTCCGCAATCATGTTCATCACAACACAGGTATCCAACAGATATCTCATGCCGTATCAATAGAACAAACTTTTGTCGTATACGGTCACAGTACCCTTGTATTTCTGCATAGCAAGCCATGTCTTGCTATGTTGTTTCTCATAAACATGATATGTTTCTGAATCTTTCTTCAACAGTTCTTCCATATACTTCATACTTTTCTTCCGCAAAGTTACGACTTCCTGTCGGAACCGCCAAACGTTTCGGCCATTATTTTTGCTTACTTTATGCTTTAGCCACACGTTGTATTCCATGTGTTTTGGGG
>CAVJNH010000006.1:0-52420 GCA_963651005.1 Oscillibacter sp. MSJ-31 | reverse complement strand
ATATACTCATTATGTTTTATATATACGCCCGTCGCTGCCGGATTCCCTTCCGCTCTGCCCCTACCCTTTTTGCACTCTCTGCCGAGAGAAAAAATTTTCTCTGCCGAGAGAGTGAAAATTCCGCTTCGGGGCGAGTGCCGCTCCGAAGCGGCGGAAAACGTTTGGCCGTCTCGGAAAAAAGACGTAACTTTGCACACATGGACAGGAATGAATTAGAAGGAAGGCGCATTGCCCTGCTGCTCTCCGGAGGGGTGGACAGTGCCGTTGCCCTCCACCAACTGGCCCTTTCGGGGCTGCATCCGGACTGCTTTTACATCAAAATCGGCCCGGAAGAAGAAGAAGAATGGGACTGCTCGTCGGAAGAAGACCTGGAGATGGCCACCGCCGTGAGCCATAAATACGGTTGTGCGCTCAAGATTGTCGACTGCCACGAGGAGTACTGGAACCAGGTGACGGCCTACACCATGGACAAGATCAAGGCCGGACTGACCCCGAACCCCGACGTGATGTGCAACCGGCTCATCAAGTTCGGCGCATTCCACGACAAGTGCGGCAAGGACTACGACCTCATTGCCACAGGCCACTATGCGCAGACCGAGACGGACGGGGACGGACGGAAATGGCTCACCACGAGTCCCGACCCCGTGAAGGACCAGACCGATTTCCTTGCGCAGATTTTCGACTGGCAGTTGCGCAAGGCCCTCTTCCCCATCGGACACCTGATGAAGACGGAAGTGCGCGAGATTGCCGAACGGGAGCATCTGGTCAACGCCCGGCGCAAGGACTCGCAGGGAATCTGTTTCCTTGGCAAAATCAACTACAACGACTACATCCGCCGGTACTTGGGAGAACAGCCCGGAGACGTGATCGAGTTGGAAACCGGGAAACTCATCGGGAAGCATCAGGGGCTGTGGTTTCACACCATCGGCCAGCGGCACGGGTTGGGCTTTGGCGGAGGCCCCTGGTTCGTGGTTAAGAAAGACGTGGGCGGAAACATCCTCTACGTCAGCCATGGCTACGATCCACAGACCGCCTACAAGAAAGATTTCCGGATACACGATTTCCACCACCTCACACTCCCTCTCGATCCGCAGCAGACGCGCATCACCTTCAAGATACGCCACACGCCCGAATTTCATCCTGCCACCATCGAGCACGAGCCCGACGGACGTTTCACCATCCATTCGGCAGATGCCATACACGGCGTAGCTCCCGGGCAGTTCTGCGTGGTCTACGACGAGCTTCACCACCGCTGTCTGGGTTCGGGAGAGATTACGGTATAAAATAAATCGCAGGAAAATTTTGCCGTTTGTCGCTTTTGATGTAACTTTGCACACTATGACACTGCACTCCCTCAACAACACCGAATGGAAAGAAAACGTCATTCTGGCCGATGCCGACTACATCGACAAGGTGGCGTTTGACCTGACGGTCAATTTCGAACGCATCATCGGGCGGCGCATCCCGAAGGCAGACCTTGCGAAATGGGTAGACTGCATCGCCCTTGACGGAGGGTTGCGGGAGGGGCAACACGAGACACAGGTCATACTGACCCACAGCACAGGCAAAAAGGGTTTGGACTATTTCGCACCGGCGGCGTTCGAGAGCGAGATTGACGGGAAAGCCTTCCGCGACACCCTCGGCGAGTTCCTGTTCAGCTGCGTGACGGCGGAACATTTCGTGACGGAAGAGGAGCTTTTCCTCGACATCATGCAAATTCTCGGCAACAGCTCCGACATCAAACGCCTGATGATTGTCCCCAACGCCGAACAAAACTACGACCAAGTGCGACAGGGGCTGCGGCACGCCACCCCCGACAAACAGGTCACCGTATTCAGCATGCAGCCTTTGGCTGGAGGCCCTTTCCGTCAGGAGATTCTCGGCTACTCGCTGATGGCGGCACTCGGCATCCGCAGTGACGAAATCAAGTGTTGAACCGACAACAAGAAAAAAACAAATAAAAAATAGAAGAAAAGACAATGGGAAAAGTACTCATGATTGGTGCGGGGGGCGTTGCCACCGTAGCCGCATTCAAAATCGCACAGAACACGGACGTGTTCACCGATTTCATGATTGCATCGCGACGCAAGGAAAAATGTGACCAGATTGTGGAGGCCATCCACAAGAAGGGACACACCATGCCTATCCGGACGGCACAGGTCGACGCAGACGACGTGGAACAGCTCAAGGCCCTCTTCAACAGCTACCAACCCGAACTGGTCATCAACCTCGCCCTGCCCTACCAGGACCTCACCATCATGGAGGCCTGCCTGGCCTGCGGATGCAACTATCTCGACACCGCCAACTATGAGCCGAAGGACGAGGCCCACTTCGAGTATTCCTGGCAGTGGGCCTACAAGGAGCGGTTCGAGCAAGCCGGCCTCTGCGCCATCCTCGGCTGCGGCTTCGACCCCGGCGTCAGCGGCATCTACACCGCCTATGCCGCCAAGCATCATTTCGACGAAATGACACAGCTCGACATCGTAGACTGCAACGCCGGCAACCACCACAAAGCCTTTGCCACCAATTTCAACCCGGAAATCAACATCCGCGAGATTACCCAGAAAGGACTCTACTACGAGAACGGGGAATGGAAAGAGACCGCCCCGCTGTCAGTCCACAAGCCGCTCACCTACCCCAACATCGGGCCGAGAGAGAGCTATCTGATGCACCACGAAGAGCTGGAGTCGCTCGTCAAGAACTATCCCTCCATCAAGCTGGCGCGCTTCTGGATGACCTTCGGACAGCAATACCTCACTTACCTTGACGTAATCCAAAACATCGGCATGAGCCGCATCGACGAAATCGAATACGACGCACCGCTGGCCGACGGCAGCGGAACCGCCAAGGTGAAAATCGTGCCGCTCCAGTTCCTCAAGGCCGTCCTGCCCAATCCGCAGGACCTCGGACAGAACTATGAGGGCGAGACCTCCATCGGCTGCCGCATCAAGGGCGTGAAGGACGGCAAGCCGCGCACCTACTACGTCTACAACAACTGCTCCCATCAAGCCGCCTATGAAGAGACGGGGATGCAGGGGGTCAGCTACACCACCGGTGTGCCGGCCATGATCGGCGCCATGATGTTCTTCAAGGGCATCTGGAAAAAGCCCGGCGTATGGAATGTAGAGGAGTTCGACCCGGATCCGTTCATGGAGCAACTCAACATCCAGGGACTGCCCTGGCACGAGGTGTTCGACGGCGACCTTGAATTCTGACCGCTCCCGAGACCGTCAAACATCAACCTACGCATTTACACCAACACTCATAATACCCATCATGGCTAAGAAAGAAATTGTAAACGAACCCGTCAACGCGCAAAGCGAGAAAATGAAGGCCCTGCAAGAGGCCATGTCGAAAATCGAAAAGGAATACGGCAAGGGAGCCGTCATGCGCATGGGCGACGAAAAGATAGAGAACGTGGAGGTCATACACACCGGCAGTCTCAACCTCGACCTTGCACTGGGTGTGGGCGGCTATCCGCGCGGACGAATCATAGAAATCTACGGCCCGGAATCCTCCGGCAAGACCACGCTGGCCATCCATGCCATTGCCGAAGCGCAAAAGGCAGGAGGCGTTGCAGCCTTCATCGATGCCGAGCACGCCTTTGACCGTTTCTACGCCCAGAAGCTCGGTGTGGACATCAACAACCTCTGGATTTCGCAGCCCGACAACGGCGAGCAGGCTTTGGAAATCGCAGACCAGCTCATCCGATCGTCGGCCATTGACATTCTGGTGGTGGACTCCGTGGCCGCACTGACCCCGAAGAAAGAGATTGACGGCGACATGGGCGACTCGGCCGTCGGACTGCACGCCCGTCTGATGAGCCAGGCCCTGCGCAAGCTCACGGGCACCATCGCCAAGACCAACACCACCTGCATCTTCATCAACCAGCTACGCGAAAAGATCGGTGTGATGTTCGGCAGTCCGGAAACCACCACCGGCGGCAATGCACTGAAATTCTACGCCTCCGTGCGTCTGGACATCCGCCGCGCCACCCCCATCAAGGACGGTGAACAGATTCTCGGCAACCAAGTGCGCGTCAAAGTGGTGAAGAACAAGGTGGCTCCCCCCTTCCGCAAGGCAGAGTTTGAAATCATGTTCGGTGAAGGCATCTCGAAGGTGGGTGAGATTCTCGACCTCAGCGTACAATACGACATCGTCCAGAAGAGCGGTTCGTGGTTCAGCTACGACGGACAGAAGCTCGGGCAAGGCCGCGACGCCGTCAAGCAACTGCTGAAGGACAACCCCGAGCTTTGCGAAGAGCTGGAAGCCAAAGTGGTCGAAGCCGTCAAGAACAACGCGGAATAGTGCCCATAATGGCACGTTTCCGTGACAAATTGGCACATTTCTGTCGTCGGTTCCCTTCCCATTCCGGTAATTGGCACACGCTTTGCTAATAAGTCGGCATCAATATTTTGAATAATAAATAAAAAACAATACAATTATGGGAAAGATTATTGGAATCGACTTAGGAACAACCAACAGCTGCGTTGCCGTATTCGAAGGCAGCGAGCCGGTTGTCATCGCCAACAGTGAAGGTAAGCGCACGACCCCTTCCGTGATTGGTTTCGTGAAGGACGGCGACCGTAAGGTGGGCGACCCTGCAAAACGTCAGGCCATCACCAACCCGAAGAACACCGTCTACTCTATCAAGCGTTTCATGGGTGAGACCTACGAGCAGAGCCGCAAAGAGGCTGAAAGTATGCCGTATACTGTCGTCAACGAGAACGGCTATCCTCGCGTTGACATCGAAGGACGGAAATACACGCCGCAGGAAATCTCCGCCATGATTCTCCAGAAAATGAAGAAAACGGCAGAGGACTACATCGGCCAGGAGGTTACGGATGCCGTCATCACGGTGCCTGCCTACTTCTCCGACTCGCAGCGCCAGGCCACCAAAGAAGCCGGACAGATTGCCGGTCTCAACGTGCGCCGTATCGTCAACGAGCCTACGGCCGCAGCACTGGCCTATGGCGTGGACAAGGCCAACAAGGACATGAAGATTGCCGTCTTCGACCTTGGCGGTGGAACGTTCGATATTTCCATCCTTGAGTTTGGTGGCGGTGTGTTCGAGGTGCTCTCCACCAACGGTGACACCCACCTTGGCGGTGACGACTTCGACCAAGTCATCATCAACTGGCTGGCAGACGGCTTCAAGAGCGACGAGGGCGTTGACTTGCGCAAAGACCCGATGGCCATGCAGCGTCTGAAGGAGGCTGCCGAGAAGGCCAAGATTGAGCTGTCCAGTTCCACCTCTACGGAAATCAACCTGCCCTATATCACCGCCGTTGACGGTATGCCGAAGCACTTGGTAAAGACGCTGTCGCGCTCTCAGTTCGAGCAGTTGGCTCACAGCCTCATCCAGGCTTGTCTCGTGCCTTGCCAGAAGGCCATGGCCGATGCCAAGCTGTCCAACTCCGACATTGACGAAGTCATCCTCGTAGGTGGTTCGAGCCGTATTCCTGCCGTACAGGAACTCGTGAAGAACTACTTCGGCAAGGAGCCGTCGAAGGGTGTGAACCCCGACGAAGTGGTCGCCGTAGGTGCCGCCATTCAGGGTGCCATCCTCAACAAGGAAGAAGGCGTGGGCGACATCGTGCTGCTTGACGTCACTCCGCTGACCCTCGGCATTGAGACCATGGGTGGTGTAATGACCAAGCTGATTGATGCCAACACCACCATCCCCTGCAAGAAGAGCGAGGTGTTCTCCACCGCCGCTGACAACCAGACCGAGGTGACCATCCATGTGCTGCAGGGCGAGCGTCCTATGGCTGCCCAGAACAAGAGCATCGGCCAGTTCAACTTGACCGGCATCACCCCCGCCCGTCGTGGTGTTCCGCAGATTGAGGTCACCTTTGACATCGATGCCAACGGTATCCTGAAGGTGTCTGCCAAGGACAAGGCCACCGGCAAGGAACAGAGCATCCGCATCGAGGCATCCTCTGGTCTCAGCGAAGACGAAATCAACCGCATGAAGGCCGAGGCAGAGCAGAATGCCGAAAACGACAAGAAGGAGCGCGAGCGTGTCGACAAGATGAATCAGGCAGACTCCATGATTTTCCAGACAGAGAATCAGTTGAAGGAACTCGGCGACAAGCTCCCTGCCGACCAGAAGCCCGCCATCGAACAGGCACTGCAACAGCTGAAGGATGCCCACAAGGCAGGCGACACCGCCGCCATCGACAATGCCATCAACGCCTTGAATGCCGCATGGCAGACCGCCTCACAGCAGATGTACCAGAACGCAGGCGCACAGTCCGGTGCTGGAGCCAATGCAGGGCAGCAGCAAGAACCCTTCAACAATGCCCAGCAGTCGCAGCAGAACGCTTCAAAGGACGACAACATCCAGGATGCCGACTTCGAGGAAGTGAAATAATGCCGCCAAGCAAAAAATATAAAACAAGCGAAATGCGTGCAACCTATACGGGGCTGCACGCATTTTGTGTTTATGTGGGTTTTTCCCTTCGGCTTCATCATATAAATAATCATAATTTAGTGACGGAATGTCTCCAATCTTGCACGTAATTACCAGAAAATGCCTATCTTTGCGCAAAATTAGAAACAATGACGGACACTTTAGAGTTAGCATACCGCCTCCGCATATTCTCTTTGCGTGAGCTTACCGATGCCATAGGGGGAAGCAATCCCTTACAGGCATCAAAACTGTTGCAACGATGGTTGCAGCAAGGCATAGTAGTGCAAGTACGCAGAAACCTCTATTGTATGGTGGATTTGGCAACGGGATTGCCCGTATGCAGCAAATACGAGATAGGCAGCCATTTGTCAGAATCGTCATACATCAGTTATCACACGGCACTGGAGTATCATGGTCTGGCTCATCAACCCTTCAATGAAGTGTTTGTGACAAGTCACTCGCGATTCAATCCATTCCGGTATGATGAAGCTGACTACATATATTGTCGGCAGACAAATAATGTAACAGGCATCATGACACCTAAAGGAAATCCCTGGTACGTGTAACTGACAGGGAACGAACATTACTGGACTGTTTCGACCGCATCAACCGTGCTGGCGGCACAGAAGAACTCCTACATTGCACAGAGGGAGTCATCATGCTTAACGAAGACAAATTGACAACCTATCTTGCTGCATTCAACAAGGCTTTCCTGTATCAGAAGACTGGTTATATGTTGGAACGCATAAAGAAACAAGCGCATATCTCCGATGCCTTTATAGACCTCTGCTATAAAAAGGGAACAAAGAGTGTGAAGTGGCTTACCAACAATGACGAGTCTGACACGTTTATAAACCGTTGGCGACTGTATGTGCCACAAATATTAACCGAAAAAAGAATGGAAAATGAACTCATATAACCTGCTCCATATCCGCTACGCGGGCACGAAGCCTATATCGTTCTATGAACAAAATAACATAGCTGCATTCAAGAATATCTTCATAGGGCAATTCTTGTTTGCCGTAAAAACGTATTTCTAAAGTACAACCATTATGGATAAAGCATATTTTTCAGATATACGAAGCCAAATCTTATCTCTGCTTGAAAAAGCCAACAAGGAAGTGAACATAGCAATGGCATGGTTCACAAGTAGTGAGCTTTTTGATTCTCTACTTTCCTGTATTGAACGTGGTGTCAAGGTACAATTGGCGTTGCTTGACAACCCCATAAATTTTATGGAGTATGCACCTGACTTTAATGAGTTCATACATGCCGGAGGAATATTGAAAATTGCGAATCCTATAGATGGTTTTATGCATCATAAGTTTTGTGTAATTGATGATGCATCTGTAATTACAGGCTCTTACAATTGGACATATTATGCGGAGAACAGGAATCTTGAGAACATCATAATAACGGATTCCAAAGATGTGATTACTCAATATAATGCAGAATTTCAACGATTAGTGGATAAATTGCAGACATCAAATGAATGCCCGAAATATAGTTGGGAAGATCTCGAAAATATCCAGAATTTCGACTTTACAGATTTTAATTTTGAGGCGAAGGAACTAGCAAAGGTAAAACGTGTTCCAATACACCAAGCAGTGCAGACCATTTCCAAAGTTTCCGTTACAGAACGACCTTTGAATGCTGTGTCTAGATTTTCGATAGCTTTGGAGGTTGCTGACGGTGTCGAAATATTTATTCCTCGACTAACAAAGTTGCCTTACACCAGCAAAACAGAAGAGTTCTTTAGTACAGCAGATTCTGTCTGTTGTTGCATCGACAAGGAAATCGCAGACAATAAGTTTAAGACTATCAAGGATGCCGAAATCTCGAAAATAACGCATGGGAAAATCAATCAAACACTTAGAGTTCGGTTCTTTCTTCATGAGACAGGCGACTTAATAGCAACGATACATTGTGTGGAAACGCGATTAGCTATAGACGTCAAAGTTACTGACTTGAATCTCGTAGCCTATGTTGACTAAAGAAAAATTAAAGGATGCCATTGCTCAAATCAATGCTATTTATGAGCCATCACACAGTTTGTCTAATGACGAACTGCGCAAGTCGATGCGGTTAATAGAGGATGAAGTAAAATTGTCGTCAAATCGAGAGGACACCTTGAGCAAGTACCTGCCCAAGGTGTTTGCTTTGGTTAAAGAAACCGCTCGAAGATTTTCTGAAGGAAATATCGTTGTAACAGCCAATGATAACGACAAGAAAATTGTCGCACAGAATATGTATGATTTCATTAGCATCGATGCAGACAAAGCAATTTATAGTAAGAAATGGACTGCAGCGGGCGAACCTATTGACTGGTGCATGATACACTATGACGAGCAGCTTATAGGCGGTTGCTTGTTGCATTATGGTTGTGCTGCAGAAATGGCAACAGGCGAAGGGAAAACTTTGGTTACGACCCTTCCTGTAATACTCAATGCTCTGTCACATCGTGGCGTTCATGTTATGACAACCAATTCCTACTTGTCCATGCGTGATTATGAGATAACACGCCCTCTCTATATGTTTTTCGGTTTCAGCGTGGATTGCATAGAAAAGTATGAAAGATCTGATATACGCTACAAGATAGCCTATGATTGCGACATCACTTATGGAGCAAATTCAACATTCATTTTTGATTATTTGTTTGACCATCTTGAGATGAGTTCGAGCAAATGTGTTCAACGTAAATATCACAACTTTGCAATTATAGACGAGCTGGATTCCATTCTTATTGATGAAGCCACGACCCCACATATTATTTCAGGGAACGGCTTCGTGGATGCATCAAAGTTATACAAAGAAATGAATCCTCTGATAAAAGAACTTGTGGGCTTAGGACAAGAATACTATACTGTCAATGCCTTGAGAAAAGAGGCTTCATTCACCACTAAAGGCATTGGATGGTTAGCGGAAAAGACAAAGATTGAGAACTTATTTTCATTTAAGAAGCAATACCAAATTGAGAATTTCGATTCATTGCCTGAAAATAAAAAAATAGACATCTTTAATTTGTTGCAAACTCAAAACGCCCTTCGTCAACTCCTATGCGCCTACACTGTATATATACGGGATGTTGATTATATTGTTGAAGGTGAGTTTAATAAGGTAGTAGTCATAGTTGATCCGTACACAGGGCGCAAGAAACCGTCAAACAGATGGGAACATGGGTTACATACTGCTATTGAAGCGAAAGAGGACGTACCACTACAGCCTGACTCATTCGCAAGTGCTACAATATCTATAAAGAACTACTACAAACTATATCGCATGGTATCAGGTATGTCTGGGACTTTACTCCAAGTAAAAGATGAATTGCAAGGGCAATATGAGCTTGGATTCTATAAAGTGCCGACACACAAGCCTGTTATTCGAAAAGATTTGCCTATAAAGGTTTTCAAATCAAAAGAAGAAAAAGACAATGCGGTAGTTGCACAAATAAAGGACAATATCTCAAAAGGTCGCCCTTCTTTGGTTGGTTGCAAAACCATCCTTCACTGTGAAGAAATATGCAAACTTTTGGACGCAGAAGAGATTCCGTATAACAAATTGAATGCAAAGCAAGAAAAGGAAGAAGCTATCGTTATTTCAAAGGCTGGCTTGGGAAATACCGTCACGATTGCTACAAACATGGCAGGCCGAGGTACGGATATCAAGCCTTCAGTTGATGCTTTACAGAATGGCGGACTTATGGTGATTGGCTGTGATATGTTTGGTTCTCTGCGTGTTGAAAGGCAGTTGCGTGGGCGTACCGGCAGACAGGGCAATCCTGGAGATTCTGTGTTTCTTGTTTCGATGGATGAAGATATCTTACAGTATTTAGCCCCAGATGATTATCAAAAACTGCAAAGTTACACCATCAATGTAACTCAAAGCCAAAATGAGGTTGCCTCTTACTTTCTAAAAGCCCAGAAAGAACAAGAAAGATACGATAGAAAATTCAGAATCCATACATCTCTAAAGGATGATACCATTGCACCATACAGAAAAGACTATTATGAACTTCGAAATGACATCCTGTTTAAGCCACACTCTGCAGAATCTTTAATAAAGAAAATTGTGGCAGATGTTCAAGGAGATAACAATCTTGTTTATGAGCATATAAAGTCGATGCATGATGTAGCGTGCAAATTCATTGGTCGTACGCTGCGCAACGATTCACAAAGCGAAACGATAGATATTCCATGTTCTGACAATAGGCATATCTATACAATAGAAATTGATCGAAAATATTATCAACAGCTTGAATATTTTCAATCTGAACTGTTGCGTCAAACCGTCCTTCAAGTTTACGACAAGTATTGGCAACGCCTGATGAATTATCTGTTGGAAGATTTGGATGATTATGAAGTCTGTCTCCTTATAAAGAAATATGAGGACATGCAACTTGAAATAAATGACATCATATATAGTCGTCTAACCCAATCCAAGGTTGTTTTTGCTGAAGACAAAGCTTGCCAAAGGGGCGAAGCCCTTTCTGATAGTCATAGAAGGGGCTTCGCCCCCTTGGCAAGCAAAGTTAAGCCTTGGCCCAATTATCCGTTAGAAGCCCCATGCCCTTGTAAGAGCGGCAAAAAATACAAAGACTGCCACGGATTGAGATTAGTCAATCGAGGCAGCCATAGAAGATAAAATATTCTGTTAGGTTATGTATGCGTATTCTCGAAAGGAATCAGTTCGCCATTGATATATAGGAAGAATGATAACGTTCCTTCGGGATTGCGCACTGCAAGCAAAGGATTGCTGGTGTTTATATTCGGATTCTCGGCCTTACTCGCAATTGTGGCAAATGCATTCGCTGAGAATGTATTGGCTTCTGCTCCAGAATATACAAAGTCGCCTATGTAATCTATTATTTCCTTTGAAGTTTGGAAAGCATCTTCCAACTGCTCTTTCGCATAGTCTGCAGAAACTATATGGGTAACCATTACCTGCTTCCCATCTGCGCTATAGCAGCCAAACACAAATCCCAGATTTCCATCTTCGGCTTCAGAGATGTCCTCTCCATCCATCAATGTTTCGGAACTTATAGTCATTGTGATGTCGTATCCCTTAAGCTTATAATGTTCGAGTTCCTCTGCAATAACTCCCCTCTTGTCATAAGAGAAAATAACAGAATGTAAATCATTTGCTTCTATACCATTATTCAGAATTCTGACAGCCATGTTTACTAATGCCGCGATGCTGGAATTTGTTGCAAGGAATGTTGGAGAATAGCATCCACTTCCTTCCAAGTAGAAATTCTTTGTGTCCTGTTCTATTTTCGACAAGTATGCCTTGCGAAGTTCAAAAGGATTTCCGTCACGACTTGAAAACATAAGGAGGTTTTGTGCATGATTGGTTATGCAGAGGCTAACAATGTCTTTGTCGGGTACAGCATAACTGATGAAATGGAGAAGTTCATTGCTGCCTGTGCAGTCAATAATCATGCCGTAGTCTACAATTTTTGACATCGCGTTTTTCTGGCTTTCGTAATTGATGTCGTCATAAAATGACCCTCCTACATACGTAAGATGATTTACATCGTCAGGAATGTAATAATACCATGTGCCAGCAGCTTTTATCTCTTCTATTTTTACGAATGGATTTATCTCTACGAGGTGCTTTTTTATAGACTTTCCTTTATTCTCGCCAACATCTTGTATTCTGAATGTACTCCTACATATATTACCTGGCTCAACAAGGTCGTTGTCCCATAGCCCAATGGCAGTAACGCCGCTACGTGCCAATGATTCTGCCACCATAGAACCGATAGCTCCCAATCCCACTATCGCAACCTTTTTATCTCTAAAAGATTTTGAGAACATCCCTCTTCCGAAGTATTGCTTCTCCCCTATTGTTTCAGCAAGACTATGATATAATCTACACGCATAAGGGCGTTGTAGTTCCACCCAACATATTCCAATGTCAACATACTTTGTTTCACTCTCAGTTGAAGCCATGTTGGTTTGACATAAAAGCCATGTAACACTCTCTTTTTGACGAATTCCCAAAGCAAAAGAATGGAAGCGACTTTTCCATTCTGCATCTTCTTCCGGGGCATCTGCAGAAGAAGTTTTTCTAAGTAAATATTCAATTCCAAAGCCATGGTTAGCCTTTACTTGTGCTATATAATCCCCTATTGTCTTTCGCAGAAGAACTTTCTCTTTTTCGCTTATTGAACAAAGAGACAGCTTTTTCCCTTTTTCGACTTTTAGTTTGCAATCATCTTCATTCAACGATTTTTGAACGTCGGACAACAAACGTAAAGCTTCAGCTTCGTCAACGTTTCCTCCAATTCGCGAAAACCCGGAATTTTGCCATTCATTTGTTAAGTTTATCTCAGGCAAGACGTGCTTCAATATCCCATCATCCCACTCATAATACTTGCTCATAGCAATCACGTCTTCAAGTATTTTCGCGTTTGGTGGAAAATCATCAACAATTATATAAGGAATTTCGCTATTTGATATATCCTTATTGGACACAGCGTAAAAACGGTTATCTTCAGTTCTTATGCACTGCAGGACACCCATTCTTTCCCCAGTTAAAAGACTTTCTGACAAGTTGCCAAGGAATGTCAAATCCGCATTTGCACGAAATTCATTTAATTCATCTTCATTCTCCCATTCATAGGCGTTAGCTCTCCATAGAGCAGCAGCAAACTTTGGGTCTTCAATCTTTGCTGGCAGTTCTTCATGTATCTGGCGCTTTATCCATTCGCGAAGCCGACACATCTCCAACTCCAATTGATTCTCTGCGGTTTCTCCGAATGGGGTGTTTAGACAAAACCAATCGCCATGCTTAGTTCTTCCTTTATGGATAAGGTGGGGATATCCAGACAAAGAAAGTGTTCGGAATGTCAATTTGTTATGGGGGAACGTGACGGGTATCTCGACACGAATAAGTAAGGGGTGTATACACTCCTTTGCTTTTATCATGCCGACATACAAGTTCTTCTCATCATCATCCTTTGACAAGTCGAACTCCTGAACCAATTCAAAATCCTCTAGATTGTTAAAATAGTCTGTGTAGAAATCTTTGCCTTTGTATCCAAACATAATATTTCATTGACTTACGCATATCCCCTAGGGGATGGCGTTGCGTTTGGCTTTTGCTTGGTCGTAACTTTATCTTGCGGTATCTCTACTTTTGTTCGAGAAAGTCCGTTTGGTTTGGTGAATGAAACACCGTCATAAGAGGGTTTATTTGCCATATCTTCTATATTTTTATTGAACGCTACTGGGTACAAAGTTACCATTCTTTTTCCAAACTGACAAACAAAAAAGGGAAAAATCACAAAATGCGTGTAATTTGCCTCTTGTTCAGACCGATTTCAACAAATATACGTGGACGGGAACTGAGCTTGCGCATCAACGTTTCTACCGTATAGCCATCGGGCAGATCAGTTTTTGCGCTACCGACACCCGAAATCGTTTCACTCGAGTGAAATGATCAAATCACTCGGGTGAATCGATCGATTCACTCGAGTGGATGTTTTTCGCCCCCTCCTCCAGACATAGGGATGCAGCACGTGAGGGGCCATTACCTTTTTGTCAGTGCATCATTTCCCTTTAGCAGAAAATCATGCAAACTAAGAAGCAGGATGCCTTCGTCATCGTAGTTGGAGATTCCGCGGTCACCCACAATGACTATTTTGCGGAATCCGTCGGGAACATTAAGCAGCGAAGCCTCCTCTTGGGCTACCTTATCATGATCGAGCAGCGAGAAGGCCGACTGGATATAAAGTCGTTCGTCCGCCTTGTTTACCACGAAGTCGATTTCCAGATTGCTGCGCACGGTTTTCCCCTCTGCATTGTCCCGAAACACCTCCACCTGTCCCACATCTACACTGTACCCCAAACGACGCAGTTCGTTGTACACTACATTTTCCATGGCGTGCGTAAACTCTATTTGGCGGAAATCCACAATGGCATTGCGTATGCCCGTGTCCTCAAAGTAGTATTTCGTTTCCGTTCCGATATACCGCCTTCCCTTCACGTTGTAGCGTAGGGCTTCATCGATGATAAAGGAGTCTTCCAGATGCTCGATATACTTGGCAATGGTATTGTTGCCTATGTCCAAGCCTTCTGCCGAACGGAAGGTATTGGATATTCTTTGCGCATTAGTGCTGCTTCCCGTCGACGAGGCCAGCACTTTCACCAATTCGCGCATACCTTCGGCATTCCGCAAGTTATTGCGCTGCAATACATCCCGGAGGTAAACCGTTTCATATACACTTCGCAAGTATTTCTGTTTCTCCTCCGGAGAGTTCAACAAGGCTACTGCCGGAAGTCCACCATAGATATAATAAGTTTCCAAAGCAGTTCTGCCATCGGCTGAGACAAGTTCGTCGACATACCTCTTACGCTCAAAAACCATGCTTTTACGTCATATTTTTGTGGAATCCCACAGATTTCTGCTGCAAAGGTACATGTTTTATTCAATCAAAGTCCTTCCGCTTTCCCCCGACGGTGAAGGGAACTCATGCAATATGGTTTTAGGATTCTGCTATAGGGTTTTGGGCAATTCTATACGTAAAGGCTGCACTGCCCCTTTATATTGAGTATCCGCATCAGCCACGGCAACCACCCAAGCCGTAAGGCTCCGGCGAGGGTTGTCCCACCCTGCCTCGTATGGATAAACCTCGAAGGTGGTCTCGTTGATTTTCTTCAAAGGACCACAAATCACCTCGATATGTACCTTCTTCGTACCATGCGCTTTGGATGAAGCATTGTGGGCTGCATCTGTATAAACGGCTTTCAACTGAATCCTTATCGGTTTCTTCGACTTGACAAAAGAGGCGACATCGGCTTCTTCCAACTTGACGGCCATACCTCCCTGCAGCTTATCGCTGTAAGGAATCAACTTGCCTCGATATTCAAAACCCACATACTGTACCTGCTTTCCAGCCGTTTCTTGATAGCGGGCTTCGGTCAAATCTGCCATTTCCTTGTCAAAATACCAAAAAGCATCATGCTTGTCCCCTTTATATTCGGCGTATGGAGCAGGAACAGGACGAGGAACACCAACCATTTCAGGCATTTTACCCTTGTCTGCGCCATCCGTTCCTATCATCTCAGAATGGAATCGCTCGACAAGATAACCATCTTTCGGATTCAGTTTCTTCAGTTTGACTGTACCATTGGCATGATATTCGCATTCTTTTCCATTACCTTCCAAACGCTGTTCCAATGCTTTTTGAATGAACTTCGCAAGGTAGTTTGCCGTATGGTCACCACAATCGAAATGTCCTCGTCCTGTATCGCAAAGGAAGGAGATGCAGCTCTCAGGGTACATCATGCGGAAAGCCAAGGCTGGATTGACACGAGCCTCCCACCATTCATATTCACCCTCTACCATCAAACCAGGGATTCCATCGATGTTACGATTACGCCCCCACTCCACATTGGCTGCACCATATCCACAAAGATTGGTACGAGGCGCATCTCCATGAAAAGAGATAATGCAGAGCGTATGGTCGGGATTCCAAGCCGCAAAGTTCCATGGGAAAGTGGCTTGGGCGGAATGTCCGAGAGGGATAATCGGAGCTTTTGCTATTTCGGCATGACCGCTTTGGTCTGCGAGATTGTCCATCATCTCTTCAAAAATACCCTGTGCACCCGATGCCGGGTCCCAGTTGTTGCTGAAGGCAGGAGCTACCCAAACCATCGCCACTCCCAACTTCTTCATTTGTTGCTGGAAGTTCGGATTCTTATAGATCGCTTCCTCGGTCATATTCTGCTGGGAGAGAATCACCGCTCTCACCTTCTTGCAGCCATCCGGAATCCAGAGGTAAGCCACGGGAGCCTTGCCTGTCTCGTTGGAAACATGGCCTCGCAACTCCACCGACCATTGATACATACCACTACCTCCCACGCCTACGGCATGGGCTACCGTTGCCATCAGTCCTTGCAACAAGAAGGCAAAGAGCAACATGGTCTTTCGCCATAACATATTATCTTTCTTCATCTCTCGCTACGCTTTTTATCCTGTTACGGATTCTACTCTATAATATTACGTGACGAACCATGTTTTTACTTAAAAAGAGCGATATTGCACTGAATCCGGTGCAATTTTCATTAAAAAGTGCACCGAACATGGTGCACTTTTACGGAATTTATGTATCTTTGCACCCATCATTATCAATTAAGTGCAATGTATCATGGAACAGCTACAAGCCACATTTCACAAACTGCTAAGGGAAACCAGTACCACCTTCCATCGCTATATGTACGACCGCATCCACTGGGATGCCCGCATGATAGGACTCATGGGGCCAAGAGGTATCGGCAAGACAACCCTCGTACTTCAACACATCAAAGAGCAATTGCCAATAAAGGAATCGCTCTATGTGCAGGCCGAAGATTTCTATTTTGCCAGCCATAGACTCACAGAACTTGCCGATGCCTTTACTAAAATGGGAGGAAAGTACTTGTTCATTGACGAAATACATAAATACAAAGACTGGGCAAGAGAACTGAAACTCATATACGACTATCACGCCGAACTGCATGTGGTGTTTACAGGTTCATCCGTACTGGATATAGCCAAAGGAGCATTTGACCTGAGCCGCCGCGCTTTAATGTATGAGATGCAAGGACTTTCCTATCGGGAATATCTGGAACTATTCCACGGCATCCACTTCCCGTTGTGCTCCCTCCAACAACTGCTCCGGCAAGAGGTTGAAATACCCGTGGGATTCCTGCCTCTGCAACATTTCCCAGACTATCTGCAAAGAGGATATTATCCCTTTTCCGATGGCGACATCAGCCGATACGTACAACAAGTGGTCAATGCAACCATAGAAACGGACATACCCCAATATGCAGACCTTTCCGTATCCATAGCCCGGAAACTGAAACGGTTGCTTGCCATCATTGCACAAAGTGCGCCGTTCAAGCCCAATATGTCTCAAATCGGCGGACAACTGGAAGTGTCGCGAAACCATGTTGCCGACCTCTGTGCTTACTTGGAGAAGGCAGGGCTCATCAGCCAACTGCGTTCTTCGACAAATGGAATACAAGGACTGGGGAAAGTAGACAAAATCTACCTCGACAACCCGACCCTCATCTATACCCTAAATCGCCAAAACATTGAAATCGGCACGATCAGAGAGACGTTCTTTTTCAACCAGACCCACTCTCTGATGTCAGTGACGGCTTCCCCTGTCTCCGACTTCCTTGTCGACGGCAAATACACCTTTGAGGTGGGCGGCAAGAAGAAAAAGCAACGCCAACTCCAGGGTACGGAAAACGGATACGTCGTGAAAGATGACATAGAGACAGGCTATGGCAACATCATTCCGTTATGGATGTTTGGGATGCTGTACTGATGCAACGCCCGATTACTTCACCGGGACGAAGCGGAGGGCGGCACCGCCCGAGGGCTGCAAGTGGAGCTGGAGCGGCTTGCCTGCCTTGACGGTCGTCAGGGAAGAAGCGACCTTGGTGCGGGTTTTCAAACTTGGGTCGTCGTTATAAATCTCCACACGATACTTCTTGCCCTTCTGCAGGAAGTCGGAGGTGCGGAGGGTGATGTCGCGGGCCTGCAGTCCGTTCATCGCACCCACGAACCATTCGTCGCCCGACCGCCGCGCCTGCACGATGTATTCCCCGATCTCGCCCTCCAGCGCCTTGCTCTCGTTCCACGCCGTGGGGCAATGCTTCCAGAAGTCGAGTTCCTGCTCGCCGCGGTAGGCATCCGGCAGGTCATACCAGTAGAGGAAGGTGATGGGGCTGTAGTAGACCACCGGCATGGCCAGTTGATGCGCCTTGGTGTTCTTCACCCGTCCGTTGAAATAGCACGGGGTGTAGTCGGCAGGGCCGCAGAGGAAGCGCGTGAAGGGCAGCACGGTGTTGTGCCGCGCGTCCGGCATCTCCTCGTTGCCGCCGATGCCCTCCTGCGTCATGAGGTTGGGATAGGTACGGCTCCAGCCCGTGGGGCGGTATTCGTCGTGGATGTCCACCATGATGTGGTGGTCGGCACACTTCCTGACGGCCTCGTGGAGCCATGTGGTCCACTGCTGCGACCCCACCTGCACGAAGCCGAACTTGATGCCGCTGATGCCCCATTGTTCGTAGAGCGGCAGAATCCGGTCGAGTTCCTGGGAGAGGGCGCGCTGGTTGACGTAGAGCCACACGCCGATGCCCTTCGCCTTGGCCTGTCGGCACAGCTCCTGCAGGTCGATGTCGCGGTTCTCCGCCACCTTCAGTGCCGAGGAGGACATCTTCCATTCCGTTCCGTACCAGCCTGCGTCGAGTTCGATGTACTGCAAGCCCCGGTCCACGCAGAAGTCCACGGCCTGCAGAGCCGTCTTCATGTCCAGCCGGCAGACGCGGAACGCCTTTCCCGGCCTTATCCACGACGTATCGGCTATTTGGCACGGAGCGTTGAGGTTGAGGTACAGTTGCTTGTTGTTGATGAGGTCCACCGCCCGTTCGCCGACCATGACCACGCGCCACGGCAGGTCGTAGGGCGTGATGATGCAGGCCGTGTCGAAGAGCGACACCTGGAGTTTGTTGTCGGCCACGAGGCGCAGCTTGCCGCGCGAGAAGTCGTGGAGTCCGGCCTCGCCCACCGCCACATGAAGTCCGTCGACAAGGCGGAGCGTCAGCGGACGGTCTGTCTCCTTCGCCCATGCTTTCTCGCTCTGCAGCAGTTTCACCCGCTGCGGCGAAGCCTGTGCCCAGGCAAAATGCCAAGCCTCCGTGCCCGGTGCGAACTCGAAGCTGGTCCGGTCCTGCGTGATGTTCATGAAGAGACCGTTGGTGGCCTCGGGGAAGTGGTAGCGGACAGCCACGCCCTCGTCGTAGGCCCTCACGATGATGTCGAAGAGATACTGCCGCCGCTTGTCGTAGCCGTTGTCGTTGGCCTTGCCCTGCTGGCCACCTTTCGTGAAGTGGAGGGTCATCTCGTTATAGTGGTCGCGCAGGCAGGTGTATTCGCCGTAGACCGGCTTCCATGTCTCGTCGCCGGAGCGGCGGTCCACACCCGTCAGCGTCATGCCGTCCGTCCACACCGCGTCGGTGTCGGCAGGGATGCCCATGGCAGCCTCCACGAGTGCGTTGTCCACGTCCACGCCCAGTTCACCCTTCACCACAGCCGTCCGTCCGGCGTAGTCGAGGCGGTAGACCATCCTGCCGTCCTGCCGTCCGAAGACGAAGCTGTACTTGCCGTCGGGCGACTGCAACACCTGGGCTGCACCCGCTGCCGACCACACCATGAGAAATACGGAGAGCACTGCGCCCTTCCAGTCGAAAATGCTTTTCATTCTTCTTCGCGTTTTTTCTTATATATACGTCTCTCCCCGGCGGTACACTTAAACGACGACTAAAAAATTAATTGCAGAAATGAGTATGGATTCCTGAAGTAAAGCCTATCATCGGCAAAGAGCGGGCGTTGACGCGCGTCGACAGCCTCATCCGGACCTAAAACACGCCGTTGACTGCGATCAATGGTCTGTTTTGGACTTAAAACGCGCTGTTGACTGCGATCAATGGTCTGTTTTGGATCCAAAACACGCTGTTGACTGCGATCAACGGTCCATTTTGGACCCAAAACACGCTGTCGACTGCAATCAAAGGTCACTTTTGGATCCAAAACACGCTGTCGACGTGCGTCAAAGACTACATGGCTTGCTTCATCATTCCTCTCATCTGCTTACGAGACTGGAAAAGCTGCGACTCAATGGTTCGCTTCGACACTTGCAGCTCTTCGGCGATTTCGCCTGCCGTCATGCCATCAAAGAAACTCATGCGATAGACCTTGGCACAAGCAGGCGTAAGTCTATCAATGCTTCCATTGACCACACGGAGCACATCATGGTATTCGGCCATACGTGCTGCATCCGTATGCTGGAGTTCCATCTCATACCTCTTGCCCTCCTCCATCTGATGGCGGAAGATGCGGCGGCGGAGGCGGTCCTTTATCTTGTTGGCGGCGATGGTGAAGGCGAACGCCTTGACGGTGGCCTCGCAGACCAGACCCTCGAAGGTCATCATCTTGAGGAAGACATCCTGCACGAGGTCCTCGCTCTCCTGACGGTTGCCCAGACGGGCGGTGGCGAAGTTCACGAGTTCGCAGCGGTAGGCCGTATAGCAGTCGGCCATCATCCGTCGCTGGTTTTCTGTTTCTTGCTTCATGTCGGTTGGTAGTTCTTTTGGTTTCCGCTGCAAAGGTAGTGGGATTCTGCGTATGCGGATGTATCAAATGTACCAACGATATGTGTGAAACGTACCAATCTACGTATATTGCGACGGCAGCACGCCGAACATCTCCTTGAAATGCCTGGCGAAGTTCTGCGGCGAGGCAAAGCCCGTGCGGTAGCACGCCTCCGAGACATTGCACTGCCCCTCCTTCAGGAGCTTCGCCGCCGTCTTCAGCCGCACCGTCCGGATGAAGTCGGCCGGGGTCTGTCCTGTCAGGGACTTCATCTTGCGGTAGAGGCTCATGCGCGACATCACCACGTCGGTGGCCAGGGAATCGATGGTGTATTCCGAGTCGTCGATGTGCTTCTCGATGCAGGCGATGATTTCGTTCAGGAACGCCTCGTCGGGTGTGGAGTCCGTCACGGCTTTTGCATCGAGCGAGATGCTGTGCGAGAAGTCCCGCTGCCGCTGCTCCTGTTTCTCCAGAAGATTGGCGATGCGGGCCAGGAGCACATCCATGTCGAACGGCTTGGCGATGTAGGCATCGGCCCCCACCTTGTAGCCTTCGGTACGGCCCTCGTCCGTGCTCCACGCCGTGAGCAGAATGACGGGAATGTGCGAGGTCAGCAGATTTTCCTTGATGCGGCGGCAGAGGTCGGTGCCGTTCATGCGCGGCATCATCACGTCGCTCACGATGAGGTCCGGCATCTCCGCCTCGGCCTTCATCGCCCCTTCCAAGCCGTCTTTTGCCACCAACACCTTGTGGTACACGCGGCCCAACTCCCGGAAGAGAAAGGTCCGGAAGTCGTCGTTGTCCTCCACCACCATCACGGTCTTCTCCACAGGCTTTGCAGGCAAGGCCACCGGCACTGCGGTCTCCGGCTTCACGGCCTGCTTCAAGTCGATGGGGATTTCGACGATGAAGCGGGAACCTTTCCCTACCTCGCTCTCCACGCTGACCTTGCCCTGATGGAGCTTGACATATTCATACACCATGTTCAGTCCGATGCCGGAACCCAGTTGGTTGGAAGCCGACCCTTGCTCCGAACGGTAGAACCGCTCGAACACATGAGCCTGCTCCTCACGGGAGATGCCGCAACCGGTATCCCCGACCACGATTTGGGCGTAGTAACGGCTGTCCAGCACCCTTTTGTCCAGCTCCACCGTCACTTTGCCGCCGCCCTTCGTGAACTTGAAGGCGTTGGAGAGGAGGTTGGTCAGAATCTTCCCCACCTTGTCGCGGTCGAAGTACATGAACAGGCCGTGGGTATGGTCTTCAAACGACAGTTGTATCTGCTTCTGTTCCGACAATGGGGTGAATTTCATCGTGGTGTATTGGATGAACTCGTCGAGATTGCCGCTCGTCAGATTCAGCCGTTCGCCGTTCATCTCCATCTTGCGGAAGTCCAGCAATTGGTTCACCAACTGCAACAAATCCCCGGCATTCCGGCTCACGTCCTTGAGCTGGGCACTGATTTCAGGGTCGGCGGTGCGCTTCAGCAGGCTGCCGATGGGCGTGATGATGAGGGTCAGCAGCGTGCGGAACTCATGGCTGATGTTCGTGAAGAAGCGGTATTTCATCTCCTCCAGTTCCTTATACTTCTCGTCCTCCAACCGTTTGCGGTTCTGCTCCATCTTCCAGCGGAAAGCGAACACGGTCAGGGCGACGAAGATCAACAGATAGCCGAGCCTTGCCCACCACGTGGCCCAGAGCGGCGGTTCGATGACCACCTGCAGCCGGGCCGGTTGCTTGCTCCACACCTTGTCGAAGCCTGCGGAATACACTTCAAACTCGTATGTGCCGGGATGCAGGTCTGTGTAGGAAGCCACGCCGATGCCATCCTGCGGACTCGTTTCTATCCATTGGTCCCCCACGCCCTTCATCCTATATTTATAGTAGGTGTGGAGGGGCATATCGAAGTTCAGCCCGGAGAAGCGGAGGGTCAGGAAGTTCTCGTCATGCCGGAGCACGACTTTCCGCGTCATCGACAACGCCGAGTCCAGCACCGTTCTGCCCCCGTATTCCTTTCCGGCCTCTATCGGCTGGCTGTTGACGGACAGGGAGGTCAACAGCGGGTGGCCGTTGTAGCGCGCCATCCCCGTCTGCGACGGACGGACCACATAGAATCCGTCCGAGCATCCGAAGAGCAGCTCCCCGTTCTGCCCGTGCGCCAAAGCCATCGGCAGGAACTTGGCGTTGCCCAACTTGTTCTGCCCGTCAAAGACCGTCAGATAGAACTCCTTGTCCCTGTGTTGGAAATAGCAAAGGCCATAGGCTGTCGTCACCCACATATTGCCCTTGCCATCCTCGATGATGCCCTGTATCATCTCGTTGGGCATCCCTTGCGCCCGGCCATAGGACTTGGCTTTGCCGGAAGCCGCGTCGATGACGACCAGTCCGGTCAGTGTGCCCACCCACACCAGTCCACGCGAATCCACATACACCATACGGCAGATGCCTTTCAGCTTGCCTGCCACTTCGGCATCGTCCACCAGTTCGTGCGGCAGGTACAGGCGGTTCGCTTCCGGCGCATACTTGAACAGGCCGTCGTTGGTTGCCATCCACAGATTGTCCGCCCGGTCGAAAGCGATGATGTTGATGTTCTTCACGCCCTCCAGCTTCTTGAGTTTCACCGGGACGATACACCGCCGCTGCTCGTCCACCCGACCGATGCCTCCATGATAGTTCACCCAAATGCGATGCTTGTCGTCTTCGGCAAAACCGCGCACAATATCATAGTTGACATCCTTGGCCGCATCCTCCCCCTGCTTGTAGTGGGTGATTTCGCCTTGGTCTATCCGATACATTCCACGGCGGAAGGTGCCCGCCCACACTCTTCCCCTGCTGTCCTGGAAACAGCGGATGAAGTCGCGGTCGTTGGTCTGTGGGGCAAAGACCTTCATCGTGCGGTCGGCAGGATTGAACAGCCGCAGCCCGTTGGAGTAGGCCAAAAGACTTTGTCCGCCCATATAGTCCGCCATCTGGTAGTTTCCGACTTCACCGATATGATACTGGCTGAAGGGAACGAAGGGGAAGGTGTCCATGCCCGCATTGTATACGCACAATCCACGGGCATAGAATCCCAAGCACAAGTTGCCGTTGGCTATGGCGATGGTCTGGATGTCATCCACGAAACTCTCGCCGTTCAAGGTGGGAAACACGTGCTGTATGTGACTGTTTTCCTGTGCGTCGAGCGAGAGCAACCCACCGTGGCGCACACCCACATAGGCCGTTCCCCTGGCATTGCCGCAAAGGGTCACCAGTGTACTGTTGGGGGCGGCATACACCTGCTTCCACTGTCGGGACGGCACAGGACAGTAAGCCACCCCATGATTCCACATCAGCCACAAATGGTTGCCGGCCTTGGAGAAGCAGACGAAATCCCGGTCGAGCACCTTGCCTTTCCACATTTGCAGAGAAGAAATGACCCGGTTGGACTTCACATCCACACCCAGCAACAAGCCGTCCCCATACACCAGCCAAGCCCAATCACCCACCCGGCAAACATCCCGAAGTCCTTTGGCACGTACCGGAATCCGGACGCTCTTGCCCCCGTGCGACAGCAAGAGTTTTCCACTCACCGTCACGACCCAATAGTCCTTTGCCTCGTCCACATAGAAATCGCAGATACGCTCCTGCACGCCCATCGATTGCAGCAGTTGCCTGAAGTCATGCAGATACGTCTCTCTTCGGGTATCAAAGGCAAACAGCCGTCCCGGTTCCTTCAGCCATACCCGTTGCCGGGAATCCACATAAGCGGAAGGCAGGGAGCAGACATAATCCATTGGATAGGCATCGTCGCTCATCAGGGGAAACGTGCGGAATTCACAGCCGTCGTAGAACGACAGACCCGTGGTGAGACGGATGCCCCATCGTCCGTCGGGCAGTGAAAAGAACGCCCTCACCTCATTGTCGGGCAGTCCGTTCGTGGTGTCGATCAGACGAAAGGTATGATTGGCATTGGCCCTCACAGAGCCAATGGTTAGTATCAATAGCAATAAAATCAGTCTTAAGGTTTTCATGTCTTTTCTGCTTTACGCTTGCAAAGGTACGAAGTTTTTTTCGTTTTCCGTAAGTGTATCGCCCATTCCATTCGTAACAGAAACAAATCGAAAACAATTATCCAACAAAAACCTATCAGTAAAATGAAGAAACAGTTATTCAAGTTTCCTTTGTTGCTCCTCAGTCTCCTGCTCGGAGCCTGTAGCAACGATGAGGAAGGGCGGATTGCCATCGATGATTCCGCCCCGGCCCAAGTGACCAACGTCACGACCACATCTGTTGCCGGCGGTGTTACCCTCAACTGGGAAATCCCGCAGAGCAAGAGTTTCATGTACACCAAGGTGGTCTACACCAACGCCAAGGGAGAAGAGAGCTATCAGCTATTTTCCAAGGACCACGCCGACCAGAGCGGCAAGATGACAGTCACCATCGACGGATTCGTCAAGACCGACCCCGTCAAGTTCCAACTCTTCGCCTGCTCCGTGAGGGGCAACAACGCCGGAGCGGTGGAGGTGGAAGGCACGCCTGCCGAGCCGAACTTCATCAAGCTGCTGGACAAGATTACCGTTGACTCCAGTCTGGGCGGCATCAGCGTGGGCTATGTCAACGCGTACGACGAGACCTTCTACGTCGCCGTGGACTACAAGGCGGCAGCCGATGCGTCCAAGTCCGGCAGCTACAAGTTCGAGGTCAGCCCCAAGAGCCAGAGCGGCAAGTTTGTCCAACTGGCCTGCGGCGACGGCACGGTGCTTGTCGGGCAGGAGTGCATCGTCACCGTACATACCGAAGATGCTTACGAGAACGCCTCTGCCGACCGCGAGTTCCGGGTGACTCCCAAGGAGACCAAGCTCCTCGACCGATCCGTATGGACGGTGCCCGGATTCGACAACAGCTCCAGCGAGGGCACCATCGGCTATTCCTCCCAGGAAGCCGTCGGAGAGGGTGCGACGAACGGACGGGTGACCTGTATGTTTGACGGCGACACCGGCACCTTCTGGCACACCCGCTGGAAAGGTTCCGCCCCGGACTATCCCCACTGGTTCATCGTGGACATGGGCGCAGACCACGTCATCGCCAGCATCGAGATTACGGGACGCATCAACAACGTCAAGGAGCAGACGGGCGAACAGATTCTGGTTTGTGCCGATGCCGACGCAGCGGTGAAGGGCAACCCCGACAGCTGGAGCTGGCAGAACATGGGCGAGTTCAGCTTCGACCCGAAGAACGACAAGCCCCAGATTGTGGACCTCACGTCCAAGTTGCCCAAGGCACGGTACATCAAGGTGTATATGGACCAGAAGTTCAAGGGTGCGGGCAACAACGCCATGATTTCAGAGTTTAACGTTTACGCAGTAGAATAATCACCAAACCAGTCTAAAAGAACTATGGACAAGAAATATCTTATAGCAGCGGCCCTGTGCTTGGCAGCAAGCCCGTCGCTGCGCGCTTCCGCCATGGGGACACCCGGCATGAGCATCCAACAGCAGAAGGGAAACACCGTGCAAGGCGTAGTAACGGACCAGAACGGCGAACCCGTCATCGGCGCATCCATCCGCGTGCAGGGCAGTAAGCACGGCACCGTCACCGACCTGAACGGCAAGTTCACCCTCACGGAGGCCAACGGCCCCATCGAGGTTTCATACATCGGCTACAAGACCCAGGTGCTCCGGAACGTGAAGGGCGGCAATCTCAAGATTACGCTCTCGGAAGACGCCAGCCTCCTGGACGACGTAGTGGTGGTGGGTTACGGCCAACAGAAGAAAGCGTCGCTGACCTCGGCCATCAGCCAGATCAAAGGTGACGAGGTGTTCAAGGACCGCTCCGTGTCCTCCACAGCCGTCGCCTTGCAGGGCGAGATTCCCGGTCTGACCGTCACCCGCACCTCCACCCGTCCGGGTGCTGAAAATGCGGCCTTCCAGATTCGCGGCGACATCTCCGTCAACGGCAGTTCCTCGCCGCTCATCATCATCGACGGCGTGACCGGCTCCATCGACGAGTTGAACTCGATGAACGGCAACGACATCGAGAACATCTCCGTTCTGAAGGATGCCTCAGCCGCCATCTACGGTTCGCGTGCCGCCAGCGGCGTCATCCTCGTCACCACCAAGCGCGGCAAGGAGGGCAAGGCGAAGATTTCGTACAACGGATCCGTCAGCCGCACCGTCAACGGTATCCAGGCTCCGATGACCTCCACCAGCGAATGGCTCGATATGTTCTACGAGGCACAGTACCGCGATGCCGCAGCCACCTCCGGCTCTTCCGACCCCACCGTCATCAAGAACAACATCAACTGGTGGATATTCAACAGCTTCGGCGGCCCGACGCTCGACGAGACCGACATCGACCCCGAGACCGGCAACCCCACCGTCTACAAGGGCGAGAAGCTCTTCAACGCCCTCCGCTCCGGCAAGGTGCTCACCCTGCAGAACGGCAACAAGATTGAGCGTTGGGACACCAACGTCGACCTGATGAAAGCCCTCTACGGTCAGGCCACGTCGCAGAAGCACAACGTCAATATCTCCGGAGCGGACCAGAAGTTCGGCTACAACCTCTCCTTGGGTTACGAGAGCGCACGCTCGCAACTGAAACCCGCCTACGACGGCCAGCGCAAGTGGAGCGGCCGTCTGAACGCCGATTACAACGCCACGGACGACCTGAAGTTCTCCACCAACATCTCCTACGAGAAGCGCAATGTGCAGAGTCCCTCCACCGACGTGGGACAGGGCTGGATGGACCAGTGGTTCTGGGCACTGACCAACGAGAACGGCGACCCCTACGACACCTTCTCCGGCAGCCGCAACCCCATCGGTGGACTGACCAAGGGCGGCACATACAAATACCAGCTCACGACGCTGCGCGGCAACGTGTCCGGCACCTACGACTTCAAGAAGTTCGTCAAGGGACTGACCCTGACGGGCACCGCCGCCTACAAGATGGTGGAGCAAAACAGCCAGACCACGAAATACAAGGTGCAGTACTACGACTGGGTGGGCACCGCCACGGGCAGCAAGCAGGCTCCGGGCAGCATGTCGCAGGACAACAAGCGTTGGGAGAACATCAACCTCAGCGCACTGCTCAACTACCAGCGCACCTTCGGCAAATACCATAACGTGGCAGCGATGGTGGGCATGACCGCCGAACAGGAGACCAACAAGAACCTCAGCCTTTCCAGAAACAAGGGACCGATGTACGAGGATGCCGGCATCGAAGATCTGAACGTCTTCATCAGCGGCGACAACAACGGAGCCAGCGGCGGCAAGACCTCCTGGGGACTGCTCTCCTACCTGACCCGTCTGAGCTACAACTACGACAACCGCTACTCCGTGGAGTTCCTGGGCCGCCGCGACGGATCGTCCAAACTCTCCGAGGCACAGCGTTGGAAGAACTTCTACTCTATCTCCGGCTACTGGCGCATCAGCGGCGAGCGGTGGATGAAGCCCCTCACCTGGATCAATGACCTGAAGCTCCGCTACAACTACGGTAAGACGGGCAGCGTGGAGGGCATCGGCAACTACGAACGCTACGCCACCGTGTCGACGGGCACGACCATCCTCGGCATCAACCCCAGTGCCCACACCACGATGTGGCTGGGCAGCATGACCAGCGACCAGCGCAGTTGGGAGACCATCGACAGCCACAACATCGGTCTCGACTTCACCTTCCTCGACAACCGCCTGAGCGGATCGTTCGACTACTTCATCAAGACCAACAACGGAATGTTCATCAGCGTGGAATATCCGCAGGTGCTCGGTGCCACCGCGCCGAAAGTGAACGACGGCAAGTTCCGCGCCAAGGGCTGGGAGTTCGCGCTCAACTGGAAAGACCGAATCGGCGAGGTGAAGTACAACGTGGGCTTCAACGTGGCTGACGTATGGTCGGAGGTGATGAAGCTCACCAACAACGAAAACGTACCCAACGTCGGCAAGAACAGCAACCGCCTGATCGGCAAGCCGCGCAACGCCATCTACGTCTACCAGACCGACGGACTCTTCCAGACGCAGGAGGAAGTGGATGCCTACTACGAGATGTATTACTGGAACGCCGACCACAGCGGACCCAAGGAGGGCAACATCCTTCCTGCCCCGGGCAAGCAGACCACCAACACGCTGCGCCCCGGTGCCCGCAAATATGTGGACATCAACGGCGACGGCAAGATTACGCGCGACGACATCTACTATGCCGGCGACGCCGCTCCCCGACTCTCCTTCGGCATCAAGGCCGGACTGGAATGGAAGGGCATCGACATCAGTGCCTTCTTCCAGGGCATCGGCAAGCAGAAAGTGCTGCGCGGCGGCTATTTCTACGCCCCGTGGGTGGTCAACTATGTACGCCAGAACAGCACGTTCTACGGCAAGACCTGGAGCCCGGAAAATCCCAACGCAGAGTATGCCGTCGCCTCGCGCGACGCCGCGTTCAACCGCTGGAACTACCAGAACACGGACGTGAGCGTGCAGGACAACAAGTACATCCGCCTGAAATCGCTCGTCATCGGCTACACCCTGCCGCAGGCATGGCTCGCCAAGGCCGGCCTCAACAAGGTGAGGGTCTACTTCTCCGGCGACGACCTCTGGGAATGGACCAAGGTGAAGGACGGCTACGACCCGGAATACGGCGAGGCTTCCAACAACACCTTCCCGTTCAGCCGCCAGCTGACTTTCGGTCTTGACCTGACCTTCTAACCCTGTTCTAACAACAATTAAAAAGAAACAATTATGAAATCGACAATAACAAAATGGTTTATGGCTTCAGCCCTCGTTGCAGGCATGACCTCTTGCAGCGACTTCCTCGACAAGGAACCCTTGTCCGACGGCACGGAGGCCATCGTGTTCAAGAATGCCACCCAGTTCCAGCAGGCCGCCGACCGCTTCATCGAGCACCTGCCGGGATGGAGCTACGACCGCTTCGACAAGAATACCGACATCACCGGGCTCAGCTCCAACGGCGGCGGTGCCGCTCCCGAGAGCGACGGCAACTGGAGCGACAACTACAACAACATCCGCCAGTACAACATCCTGCTGAAGAAGGCCGAGGGGTACACCGGCGACCAGAGCGGCATCAGCGGTTCCGTGGGCACGGCCTACTTCTTCCGCGCCTTTGCCTACTTCGATCTGGTGCAGCACTTCGGCGGCGTGCCCATCGCAGACCATGTGCTCGACGTGAACGACGAGGTGCTCTACGGCCCGCGGAAGAGCCGCTACGAGGTGATGCAGCTCGTGTTCGAAGACCTGCGCAAGGCCGTGGAACTGCTGCCCAAGGAGTCGGCCATCGCCGATGCCGACAAGGGGCGCATCAGCAAGGAGGCCGCCCAGGCTTTCCTCGGCCGCGTGCTGCTCTATGAGGCCACGTGGGAGAAATATGTGCCGGGCATCGGCTACGACCTGGACGGCAACGGCACCGAGAACGGCGCGGGCACGGCCAAGCCCGAGGGCTATCCCTCCGTCACCTCGATGCTGACGGAATCGAAGGAGATGTCGAAGGCCGTGATGGACGAGGCGAAGAGCAACGGCACCTATGCCCTCTGGAACGAGTGCGACACGCTGAGCTACTACTATCTCTTCAACATCGACGACAAGGGCGGCAACGTTTCCAACCCTTGGGGAAAAGGCAAGAGCACCAACAAGGAGTTCATCATCAGCCGCAAATACGACTACGACCTGAAGCGCGTGGGACTGAACATCGGACACACGGTGCAGACGTGGCAGGGCGTGGGCATCAGTGCCCAGTTCGGCGAGTCGTTCCTCTGCCTCAACGGTCTGCCCATCCGCATCAGCTATACCGGCAAGATGGAGGACGCACAGGACAATCCGCAGTTCGAGGGATGGAGCACCTTCGCCGGAGAGTACCACAACCGCGACTACCGCTTCTCGGGCAGCACCTGGTGCCCCGACCGCGTGAGCTGGGGCAACCGTCCGGAGTACTGCACGCCGCACACCGAGGCCGACGGCAAGCCTTACCCGGAAGCCCTCTTCGTGAAGAACAACGACAAATACGACTCTTCCGACCCGGCCTATGCCAGCGTGCGCGGCGTGTTCCATCCGAAACTCCGCAACAACTCCACCCACTCCGGCTACGGCAGCCGCAAGTATAATCCGGAGGGCAACCGTGCCGACAAGACCGAGTCGCCCGACTGGCCCATCCTGCGCCTGGCCGAGGTCTATCTGAACTATGCCGAAGCCACCTGCGAACTGGGCAACGGCCAGATTTCCGACGAGGACCTGAACGCCTCCATCAACCTGCTCCGCGACCGCGCCCGCGTGGCCCGACTGACCAACGCGCTGATCAAGAACGTGTGGGACGCCGGATGGTGGGACTATGAGACCAACAAGACCGTCTGCCACAAGATGACGATGCTGGACGAGATCCGCCGCGAGCGCGCCTGCGAACTCTTCGGCGAGGGCTTCCGCATGAACGATCTGAAACGCTGGGGCATCGCCCACGTCAACCTGCGCGGACAGAAGCTGGGCCGCCACGTGCTGAACACGGCCTACACCACCGAGAAGTGCAACGACAACCAGTATTTCGGCGAGCCGTGCTACTATCCGGAGAAGTATCCGTTGCAGTATGGCGTGTACACCGGCGGAGGCGAGAACGACCCGGACTACGGGCGGTCCATCGCCGTCCTGGCAGAGAACCTGCACTGGTCGCAGCGCGACTATCTGGATGCCATTCCCTTGCAGCAGATCCGCCTGAACCCGGCCTTGACGCAGAACCCCGGATGGTAAACACACGCACACAAGAATGAACAGAGTCTTATTTGTTTTGGTTGCATGCTTTGTTGCTGTCGCCACGCCGGCCAAGAACCGGCTGGCGACGGCCAAAGCTCCGGCGGGCATCGAGCTGAAGCACGACTTCGAGGTGCAGGTGCGCACGGCAGAGGGCGCGTGGCAGACGTTGGACACTTATGCGTTCCGCGTGGACCGCGTGGACCGGGCCCGCCACAACGTGGAAGTCACGAGCGTGGCGCAGTTCGAGTTTGAAGGACAGGTGGAAGTCAAGGTGACGAGCCTCGCCCAGGACATCAAGAGCTATAAGGTGCGCCCGACCTCCTACGGCATCGAGGCGCGGCAGGAGGGCAACACGCTGACCTTCTCCCTCGACCGTCCGCGCTACCTCTCCGTGGAGGTGAACGGCAACATCTACCAGAACCTCCAGCTCTTTGCGGACAGCATCCTGGAGCAGCCTAAGGTGAAGAAGAAGGACCTGATGTACTTCGGCCCGGGCGTACACGACTTCGGGGGCGACTCCATCCACATCGCATCGGGCAAGACGGTCTATATCGACCGGGGTGCGGTCATCAAGGGATGGCTCTCCACCTACGGTTCGCACGACATCCGGATTCTCGGCCACGGCATCGTGATGCCGGGTCGGCACGAGGGCATCATGGTGAGATATTCCAAGAACGTGTATATCGACGGGCCGCTCACCACGCAGATTCCCGTCGGAGGGAGCGATTCCGTCACGGTGAGGAACGCCAAGGTGATGAGCTGGTACGGCTGGGGCGACGGATTCAACATCTTCGCCAGCAGCAACGTCCTGCAGGAACACCTCTTCGCCCGCACCAGCGACGACTGCTCCACCATCTACTGCACCCGCAAGGGCTACCGCGGCGGTTGCCGGAACATCACCATCCGCGACTGCGTATACTGGGCGGACGTGGCGCACCCGATTATGATCGGGCTGCACAGCGAGACCCCCGACCTGGAGGAAATCACCGACGTGATCTATCAGGACATCGACATCCTCGGACAGGCCGAAGCGCAGGTGGACTATCAGGGCTGCATCGGCATCAACGACGGCGACAACATCCTGGTGAAGGGCGCGACCTTCGAGCGTTTCCACATCGAGGACATCCGGAAGGGAATGTTGTTCAACATCCGGGTCTGCTTCAACAGGAAATACTGCACCGCGCCGGGACGCGGCATCGAGGACATCGTGCTGCGCGACATCACCTACACGGGGCAGGAACCGAACATGGGCATCATCGCCGGCTACGACCAGAGCCGCAAAGTGAAGAACATCCGCTTCGAGAACTTCTCCATCAACGGAAAGGTCATCGCGGACGACATGGAGGGGAAGCCGACGTGGTACAAGACGGCGGATATGGCGAACATCTACGTCAACGACCACGTGGAGCACCTGACCTTCTCGGCAAAGAGTGGGCGTTGACGCGCGTCGACAGCCTCATCCGGACCTAAAACAGGCCGTTGACGGCAGTCAATGGTCTGTTTTGGACTTAAAACGTGCTGTTGACTGCGATCAATGGTCCATTTTGGACTTAAAACACGCTGTTGACTGCGATCAATGGTCACTTTTGGACCCAAAACGCGCTGTTGACTGCGATCAACGGTCACTTTTGGACTCAAGACAAGCCGTTGACTGCGATCAACGGTCACTTTTGGACCCAAGACAGGCTGTTGACTGCGATCAACGGATTGTCTTGGGTCTGTTTTCAGGGATTGACCCACTGCAACGGCTTCCCCCGGTAGAAGTCGAGCAGCATGATTTGGTACAGATGCTCGTAGCGCGCCTGCACGAGGTCGCTCTCGGCCTTGAGACACTGGTTCTTGGACTCGTTGAACTCGGTGACGGTGGCCTTGCCGTTCTCGTATTTGGCCTGGGTCAGTGCGAAGGCATCCTGACTGGAGACGCAGGCCAGACGGCTGCTCCGGTATTTGGCCTGCGCCGCCACGGCGTTGTAGTACACCTGCTGGATTTCCTTGTAGAGGCGTTTCTTCGCGTTGTCCAGTTGCAGTTGCTGGTTCTCGCGATCCAACTGCGCCGACCGCACGCTGTTACGCACGCTGAAGCGGTTGAAGATGGGGATGCTGAGGTTGATGCCGATGTATTGCGCGAAGTTGTTCTTCAACTGCTTGCCGAAGCCGTCGGCGGCCAGACCGCTGGTCTTGTAGTAGTTGCTCTGCAGGCCGCCGCTGAGCGACAGGGAGGGATAGTAGCCGGCCTGTGCCACGCGGATGCTGCTCTCCGTAGCGTCGAGGCGCAGTTGTTCGGCGCGGATTTCGGGCTTGAGGGTCAGGGCTTCGGCAAAGACCACGTCGGGGCTGACGGGCACGGTCTCGGCCTCTCCGGCCTCCGGGCGCACGATGTCGAAGCCCTCGGGCGTGTCCAGCTCCAGCAGTTGCGAGAGGTCGAGCAGGGCCAGCCGCGTGTTGTTGTCGGCCTGCGTGGCCGTCAGGACGGACTGGCCGAGGGTGGCCTGCTGCTGCGACAGCTCCGCTGGACTGGCCTTGCCGCCGGCCACGAACGCCTTCAGCCGCTCCACCTGGAGGGAGTCGATGCCGACCTGCCGGTGGGCCACGTCGGCGATTTCCTTGTCGTAGAGGATCTGCACGTAAGCCTGCGCCACCTGCATCCGGATGTCGTTGCGAGCCTTCTCCAAGTCCTGCGTGGCCGCCTCCAGATTGAGCTGGCGCAGGCGCACGGTGTTGGGAATCTCGAAGCCCGTGAAGAGGGGCACGGAGGTGCTGAGGCCGAACGAGGTGCTGGTGGTGTTGCGGTTGGCATAGGTGTTCTCGATGGTCAGTCCGCGTCCGAACGAGAACGACTCGCCGGCCGAGGCGTTGAGGTCGGGCAGGCGGCGGTTGCGCGCCGTGCTGAGCTGGATTTCCTGCTGTTGGCACTGGAGACCCTGTTGGCGGATGCTGATGTTGTGGCTGACGGCGTGCTCCGTACACTCGCGGAGCGTCCACAGCCGACCTGTCGCGGACTGTGCCGCGGCCAGACCCGTGGAGAGCAGCAGGACGGCCATGGCCAGTCCCGTGCGCGGTTCGATGGAGTGTCTCATGCGTTTAGTCCTCATCCTCGTTGTTGTCTGCTATGATTTGCGGGCCACGCACCTTGTCCTTCGCGCCCAGCCCCTTCTTGATTTCGATGTTCACGCCGTCGCTCAGTCCCGTGACGACGGCCTGCCGGCGGTAGCTCTTCTCCTTGCCGCGCCCCTCGACCAGATAGACGAAAGCGGAGTCGCCCTGGAACTCGACGGCACTCTCAGGCACGGAGAGCACCTTCTCCGCCTTGTCCAGCACGATTTCGGCGTTGGCACTGTAGCCCGACCGCACCTTTCCGCCCTCCACGGCACGCACGGCGGCCTTCACCTCGAACTGGTTGGCCCCGTTGTTCACCGTGGCCTTCGGCGAGATGTACTCCAGCCGGGCGTCGAGCTTCAGGTCCTGCATCGCGCCGACGGTGATCTTCATGGCCATGCCCGTCACGAGCCGCCCCACCTCCGTCTCGTCGATGTTGCCGCGGAAGATGAGGTCGTTCATGTTGGCCACGGAGGCGATGGTCGTGCCGTCGTTGAAGGTGTTGCTGAGGATGACCGAGTTGCCGACCTTCACGGGGATGTCGAGGATGATGCCGCTGACGGTGGAGCGCACCAGCGTGGACGAGGCGTTGGCGTTGGACTTCGACACGCCGTCGCGCACCACCTCCAGTGCATCCTGCGCGGCCTGCAGCTCCTCGGCGGCCTGCCGCATCTGCTGCCGCACCTTGTCATAGTCGTCAGCCGACACGAGCTTCTGGTCGAAGAGGTTTTTCTCGCGTCCGTAGTCCACCTCCGCCTGACGCAGGTTGACGGTGGCCAGACGCACGCGGCTCTCCGCCGAACTGAGCTGCCCCATGTCGGGGATGACCTTCACCTTGGCGATGACCTCGCCGGCCTGCACCCGGTCGCCGGCCTCCTTGCACAGCTCGGCGATGATGCCGCTGATCTGCGGCTTGATGTTCACCTCGTTGCGCGGCTCTATCTTGCCGGTGATGATGGTGGTCTTCACGATGTCGGCCACCTTCGGCTGCAACTCGCGGTACTGGATCTCCTGCGGCAGCGATTTCCTGTAGAGGAACACGAACGTCCCGATGAACACCAGGGCGACCACCGCCGCAACAATCAATTTGGAATACTTCTTCATATCTCTTGCCCTAATTAAACATTACTCATTAAACATTAAACACTCTACACTCAACACTCAACACTCAACATTACTCATCCCTCATCGCATCCACCGGCTTGATGCTCATGGCGCGCCAGGCCGGAGCCAGCCCCGCCAGACCGCCCAACAGGCAGACCATGCCGGCGGACAGCAGTGCCGTCCAGAAGTTCACCTGGAAATGGGCGGCGAGGATGCCGTCCGTGGTGTTCGCCAGCTCCAGCAACTGCAGGATGGCCACCCCGAAGAGGATGCCGCTCATGCCGGCCACCAGCGTCAGCACGATGCTCTCCGCGACAATCTGCGAGAGGATGGTCTTCGGCGTGGCACCGATGGCGCGGCGGATGCCGATTTCCGTGGTGCGCTCCTTCACCGTCACCATCATGATGTTCGACACGCCGACGGCTCCGGCCAGCAGCGTGCCGATGCCCACCATCCAGATGAGCAGGTTGACACCCTTGAAGAGGTTGTCCACCATGGTGAACATCACCTCGGTGTTGAACACGTTCACCGCCTGCTCGTCCGCGGGGGAGATGGTGTGCGCATGGGCAATCACCGCGCGGATGCGTCCCGTCACGCGGCTCATCACCACGCCGGGCTTCCCCGTCACGGCAATCAGGTCCACCTCCTCGCCGCGGTTGTAGGCCGCCTGCAGGACGGAACGCGGCAGCGTGACGCTCTGGTCGCTCCGTCCGCTGATGTTGATGCCGTTGGCCGAACGGTAGTCCACGCCCACCACGCGGTAGTAGGTGGAGTCCAGGCGCACGGTCTGGCCGCAGGGGTCGCCGCCCTCGGGGAAGAGGGTCTTGTAGACCTGTCTGCCGAGCACGCACACCTTCCGCTTCTGCTGCACGTCCACGCTGTTGATGTATCTGCCGTAGAACAGCTTCGGTGTCATGACCTTCGCGTAGTCCGGCGTCACGCCGTTGACGTTGCAGCCGAAGGACTTGTCGCCGCGGACGGCCTGTTTGCTCCAGCTGCAGACCAGCGGCGTGACCACGTCCAGCTCGGGCACCTGTTGGCGGAGCCGCTCCACGTCCTTCAGCGTCATGGTCCACCACCGCCCCTTGTTGAAGCCCTTGTAGGCTTTCGTGGTGCTGTGGCTCCAGACCAGTGCCGTGTTGTTGGCGAAGCCCGCGAAGTTGTGCTCCAGCAGTTCCTCCAGTCCGTGTCCGCCGCCGATCAAGGCCACGAGCATGAACACGCCCCAGAACACGCCGAACCCCGTGAGGAAGCTGCGGCTCTTGTTCCGCGTGATGGTGTCGAGGATTTCCCTGTATGTATCTAAGTCGAATCGCATTGAAGTAAACATTAAACACTAAACATTAAACATTACTCCGCCCGTAGGGCTTCGATGGGCCGTATCCGCGCCGCCTTGACGGCAGGGATGAGTCCGGCCACGGTGCCCGCAAGGACGATGGCCACGGTGGCCTCGATGCAGACATCCAGCCCGACGGTGGGGTTGACGAAGACGGTGGCCTTGAACATTCCCGTGTCGATGACGGCGTGGCCGAGCGTGGCATCCATGATTTCGTTGGCCACCACGCCGCACACCATGCCGATGTAGCCGAACACGGAGGTGATGATGATGCTCTCGGTGATGATGAGCTTCAGGATGGACAGGGGCTTGGCCCCGATGGCCTTGCGGATGCCGAACTCGCGGGTGCGCTCCTTCACCGTGATGAGCATGATGTTGCTCACGCCCACGATGCCGCTGAGCAGCGTGAAGATGCCCACGACCCAGAGGGCGATGTGGATGATGCCGATGCCTTGGCTCATCTGGATGTTGTCGGTGTAATGGTTCCAAATCCAGATGGTCTGGTCGTCGTCCGGCGCGGCCTGGTGGTTGTTGTTGATGGTCGTGCGGTAGGCCGTCTCGAAGGCGTCGTTCTCGGCCTCGGTCGTGAGGTGCTTGATGGTGAACATGATGTTGCCGGCGGTGTCGCCCTGGGCGTAGATGGCCTTCATCGTGTTGTAGGGGATGAACGCCTCCCGGTTGCGGCCGGACGGGTCGTCCTTGTAGATGCCGACCACCTTGAAGGCCATGTCGTGGAAGCGCACCGTCTGTCCCGTCAGCGAGCGGTAGTCTCTGGGGAGCAGTTCCTTGGCCTGGCTCTGGCTGAGCACGACGACCTTGCGCCGTTCCTTCATGTCGATGTCGTTGATGAAGCGGCCCTCCACGATTTCCGTCTTGTCGATGCGGGCGTGGGCCGGGAAAACGCCCGTCAGTTGCTGCGAGGTCACGTAGTCGCCGCCCCGGCTGATGTCCACGGAATAGGGTTGCTGGAGGGCGGCGGCCACCTCGCCCACGTGGTCGCTGTGCAGGAGCCGGGTGAGGAGCAGGTCCTTGTCGTTGAGACTGACCTCGCGCCCTTCCTCCAGGCCGTTGTAGGCTTTGGAGGTCTCTCCGCCGTAGACGACCATCGAGTTGGCGATGTAGCGGTCGGACTGTTGCAGCAGGGCGTTGATGAGTCCGTTGCCTGCACCGAGCAGGAAGATGAGCATGAAGATGCCCCAGGCCACGGCAAAGCCGGTGAGCGACGTGCGCAGCTTGTTGCGCGTCGACGTGCTCCATATTTCCTTGATGAGTTCGCGCATAAGCCTATTTCACGTAGTTCTTGGAAACCAGATGGTGGTCGGTGTTCGCCTCGATGTTGCCGATGAGGCCGTCCTGGATGTGGATGACCTTCTCCGTCTCGTTGGCCACGCCGCTCTCGTGGGTCACCACGACGATGGTCATGCCCTCCTTCTCGTGCAGCTCCTTCAGCAGGTCCATCACCTCCACGCTGGTCTTGGAGTCGAGCGCGCCGGTCGGCTCGTCGGCCAGGATAATCTGCGGCTTGGTGATGAGGGCGCGGGCAATGGCCACGCGCTGCTTCTGTCCGCCCGACATTTCGTTGGGGTAATGCGCCGCCCACGGAGCAAGGCCGAGACGGTCGAGGTAGTCCATGGCCAACTGGTGGCGTTTGCGCCGCCCCACGCCCTGGTAGAAGAGGGGCAGCTCCACGTTCTCGACGGCGGTCTTGAACGGGATGAGGTTGAACGACTGGAAGATGAAGCCGATCATCCGGTTGCGGTATTCGGCGGCGCGCGTCTCGCTGAGATTCCGGATCAGCACGTCGTTGAGGCGGTATTCCCCGGAGTCGTAGTTGTCGAGGATGCCCAGGATGTTGAGCAGCGTCGACTTGCCGGAACCGGACGCACCCATGATGGAGACGAACTCGCCGCGCCGGATGTCGAGGCTGATGCCCTTGAGCACGTGGAGCGGCTGTGCGCCCTGGTAGGTCTTGTTGATGTCCTTGAGGTGAATCATCGTGGTGTTTGTGTTGTTTTTCTCGTTGTTGTTATCCGTTAGACTCCGCCAATGGGGAAAAAGTTGCAGGGCAGCCGTTTTTTTTTCTCTCGGCAGAGAAATTTTTCTCTCTCGGCAGCGCGTTCGATTTTGCCGGTCAGTTCCGTTGGTCTGCGCCCCACATCATTTTCTCGCGCAGGGTGTGGAAATATTTCTGTCCGGCGCGCTTCACCACCTTGACGCGGTAAGGGGCTTTGCGGAGCGTCAGCCGGGTGGAGTCGGGCAGCTTTTCCGAACGTCCGTCAAGGGCCACCAGGAAGTTGTGCGACCGGCTCTCGACGGTGAGCGCGATTTCGCTGTTCTCGGAGAGCACGATGGGGCGCAGGCTGAGCGAATGGGGTGCGACGGCGGTCATGGAGAGCACGTGGGTGCCGGGCACGATGATGGGGCCGCCCACGGAGAGCGAATAGGCCGTGCTGCCGGTCGGCGTGCTGACGACGAGGCCGTCGGCCTGGAACGTGGTCACGTAGTCGCCGTTGATGGTGGTGCGGATGCTGATCATCGCCGCCACGTCGCGCTTCAGGATGGCCACGTCGTTGAGGGCGAAGGGACAGCCCTCCAGCGGTGCGCCGTCGGTCTCCACCTGCAGCACCGTGCGCGTCTCGACGGCATAGTCGCCCTCGTAGACGGCCTGGATGATGGACTCTATCTCCGGCGGATTGATGTCGGCCAGGAAACCGAGGCGGCCCGTGTTGATGCCGAGGATGGGAGTCTCCTTGTCGCCCACCATCGCGGCGGCTTTCAGAAACGTGCCGTCGCCGCCCATCGACACCATGAAGTCAGCCGAGAAGGCCGCGCCGTCGAAGACCTCCACCTCGCCGAGCGGCAGATGCTGCCCCTGCACGAGGAAGGTGTGGAACTCGCGCTCGACGCACACTTCGGCGTGATGCAAGGCCAGACACGACAGCATCTTCTGGATGGATGCCGACTTCCTGGCTTGGTAGGTGTTCCCGACGATGGCAAACCGCAGTTTCTTCGCAGTCATAAAAATTTCTCCATTATTAGACGTTAATTCACAAAGTTTTGTTACCTTTGCGCTGGAAATGTGCCGCAAAGTTAGTGCTTTTTCGCGAAACGGCACTATATGTCAGGACAAAATTTATAAGAAGATGACTAAACTGAGCGTAAACATCAATAAAGTGGCCACGCTGCGCAATGCCAGAGGCGGCGACAACCCCGACATCGTCGAGGCCGCACGCAACGTCGAACGGTTCGGAGGGGAGGGCATCACCGTGCATCCGCGACCCGACGAACGCCACATCCGCTATCAGGACGTGCGCGACCTGCGCCCCATCGTCACCACGGAGTTCAACATCGAGGGCAACCCCATCGACTCGTTCGTGGAGCTGGTGCTCGAAGTCGTGCCCAATCAAGTGACCCTCGTGCCCGACGGCCACGACCAGTTGACTTCCAACCACGGCTGGGACACGCTGGCGAACCGCACCTTCCTGACCGACATCTGCCGCACCTTCGGGCAGGCAGGCATACGCACCAGCATCTTCGTGGATGCTGACCCGAAGATGGTGGAGGGGGCCAAGGCTTGCGGAGCAGACCGCGTGGAACTCTACACCGAGCCTTACGCGTCGGGCTACGCCGCAGACCGCGCAGCCGCCATCGCGCCCTTCGTCGCCGCCGCAGAGGAGGCGCGGCGCGTGGGACTGGGCCTCAACGCCGGACACGACCTCTCGCTCGAAAACCTCCACTTCTTCCACACCCGGATTCCCTGGACCGACGAGGTGAGCATCGGCCACGCCCTCATCTGCGACGCGCTCTACATGGGCTTGCACGCCACCGTCGGGAAGTATCTGGAAGCCTTGAAATGAAACCGCAATAACCGAAAAAGAAACATCAAATCCCTTACTACTATGGCAAAAGCATACGTATTTCTTGCAACGGGCTTCGAGGACATCGAAGCCTTGATTCCGGTCGACATCTGGCGCAGGGGCGGCATTGAAGTGACCACCGTCAGCGTCACAGGACAGCCCACGGTCACCTCCGCACACGGGGTGCAGATGGTGGCGGACGCCTGCTTCGACGACTGCGACTTCACCGACGCTGACCTGCTGTTCCTGCCGGGCGGAATGCCGGGAGCCACCAACCTCCGCGCCCACCAGCCGCTCTGCGAACTGCTGAAGAAGCAGGCCGCAGCAGGCAAGGCCGTGGCGGCCATCTGTGCCTCGCCGGCGGTCGTGCTGGCTCCGCTCGGACTGCTCGACGGACGGGCAGCCACCTGCTATCCGGGCTTCGAGCAACACATGGCCCACGCGCACTACACCGGCGAACTCGTGACCACCGACGGCAACATCACCACCGGCGAAGGGCCGGCAGCCGCTTTCCCGTTCGGCTACCGCCTGCTGGAGCAGATGCTGGGCAACCGAGAAGTGGTCGACAGTCTGGCCGAGGGAATGCGCTACACTCACCTCCTTTCATAATAATATGGCGGACTACCTCATCATCGTGGCCGGAGGCAAGGGACTGCGCATGGGCGGAGACATTCCCAAGCAGTTCCTGCCCGTGGGCGGCCGCCCCATCCTGATGCGCACGGTAGAACGTTTCCGCGAGGCACTGGAAGCGCTGCACATCATTCTCGTGTTGCCGAAAGACCAACACCAGCTCTGGCACGAGCTTTGTGCGGCGCACGGGTTCGGGATTCCCTGTCTGCTGACGGACGGCGGCGAGACGCGCTTCCACAGCGTGCAGCACGGACTGGCCCTCATTCCCGACGACGCGGAAGGCGTGGTCGGCGTACACGACGGCGTGCGCCCCTTCCCTTCCGTCGAGGTCATCCGCCGCTGCTACGAGACGGCGCGCACGGCAAAGGCCGTCGTTCCCGTCGTTCCCGTGGTCGAGACCCTGCGCCACGTCAGCGAAGGCACGAAGCCCCGGGGAGACTACCGCCTGGTGCAGACCCCACAGACCTTCGACATCCGACTGCTGAAAGCGGCCAACCGCCAACCCTACACCGAGGCTTTCACCGACGACGCGTCCGTGGTGGAGGCGTATGGCCACCCCGTCACGCTGGTGGAGGGCAACCGCGAGAACATCAAGATTACCACGCCGTTCGACCTGACTGTCGCCGAAACGCTCTGCCGATGATGGACATACTGCAACAGGACATCCAATATCTGCCCGGGGTCGGCCCCAACCGCAAGAAGGTGCTCAGCGAAGAGCTGGGCATCAACACGCTGGGCGACCTGTTGCAGTACTATCCCTACAAGCACATCGACCGCAGCCGCGTCTACACCATCCACGAACTGACGGGCGACATGCCGTTCGTGCAGGTGTGCGGCAGGATTCTCAGCTTCGAGTCTTTCGACATGGGCCACCGCAAGACGCGGGTCGTGGCGCATTTCTCCGACGGCACCGGCGTGATGGACCTTACGTGGTTCAACTATGCGGCCGACGCGCTCAAGCGTTATCAGGTGGGCACGCGCTACATCGTGTTCGGACGGCCCACCGTGTTCAACGGACGCGTACAGGTGGTGCACCCCGACATGGACCCTGCGGACAGCCTCCAGTTGTCGGACATGGGGATGCAGCCCTACTACACGACCACGGAGAAGATGAAGAAGCGCGGACTCAACTCGCGCGCCATCGACCGGATGACCAAGACCTTGATGGAGACGCTCAGGCAACCCATCGCGGAAACCCTGCCGGACTTCATCACCGGCCCGCGGCGGCTGGTCAGCCGCGACGAGGCGTTGCGCCACATCCATTATCCGCACAACGCCAAGGAACTGGAGCGGGCGCGCCTGCGGCTGAAGTTCGAGGAGCTGTTCTACGTGCAGCTTAATATATTAAGGTACGCCAGCGACCGCCGCCGGAAGTTCCGGGGCTACGTCTTTCCGCGCATCGGAGCCTGCTTCAACGGCTTCTACCACCAGCACCTGCCCTTCCAGCTCACCGAAGCCCAGAAGCGCGTGCTCCGCGAAATCCGCAAGGACACGGCCTCCGGACGGCAGATGAACCGGCTGCTGCAGGGCGACGTGGGGTCGGGAAAGACACTGGTGGCACTGATGGCCATGCTGATGGCTCTGGACAACGGGTTCCAGGCGTGCATCATGGTTCCCACCGAGATTCTGGCCGAACAGCACCTGCGCACCATCCGCGACTTTCTGGACGGGATGGACATCCGCGTCGAACTGCTCACCGGCATCGTGCGGGGCAAGCAGCGCACCCGGGTGCTCGACGCACTGGCCGACGGCACGGTGCAGATTCTCGTCGGCACGCACGCCGTCATCGAAGACCCGGTGCAGTTCGCCCGGCTGGGTCTGGTGGTGGTCGACGAGCAGCACCGCTTCGGCGTGGCGCAGCGTGCCAAGCTCTGGAACAAGAGTGCCAATCCGCCGCACGTGCTGGTCATGACGGCCACACCCATTCCGCGCACGTTGGCCATGACGCTCTACGGCGACCTCGATGTCAGCGTCATCGACGAACTGCCGCCCGGACGCAAGCCCGTGGTCACCACCCACGTCTTCGACAGCAACATCCCCTCGCTCTACGACGGCCTGCGCAAACAGATGCAGCAGGGACGGCAGGTCTACATGGTGTTTCCGCTGATTGAGGAGAGCGAACGCATCGACCTGAAGAATCTGGAGGACGGCTTCGAAGCCCTGTGCCGCGTGTTTCCGGAATACCGCCTGAGCAAGGTGCACGGCAAGATGAAAGCCAAGGACAAGGACGAGGAGATGCAGCGTTTTGCCCGGGGCGAGACGCAGATGCTGGTGGCGACCACCGTGATAGAGGTGGGGGTCAACGTGCCCAACGCCTCCGTGATGGTCATCATGGAGGCCCAACGCTTCGGCCTCAGCCAGCTCCACCAGTTGCGCGGCCGCGTAGGAAGAGGGGCGGAACAGAGCTACTGTATTCTCGTGACCGGCAGGAAGCTGGGCGAGGAAACGCGCAAGCGCATCGACATCATGTGCGAGACCAACGACGGCTTCCGCATCGCCGAGGCCGACCTGAAACTGCGGGGACCCGGCGACCTGGAAGGGACGCAGCAGAGCGGAATGGCCTTCGACCTGAAGATTGCCGACATTGCCCGCGACGGACAGATTGTACAGCTGGCACGCGACGAAGCCCAACGCATCATCGACAGCGACCCGCTCTGCCAGTCCGAACGCTACCACATGCTCTGGGAACGGCTGCGGCAACTGCGCAAAACCAACATCAACTGGTCTTCCATCTCGTAAAAAAGTCGCGGCGGACGGATTCGTAAAAAAGGCAAAATGGGAGGCTCTAAGTGTTAAATAACGCACAAAGAGTGTTAACACCCTTTCGGTTTCGGAAATATTTTCGTAACTTTGCAACGTTCTGTTTTTTGACGGAACGAGAATATGAACCGAATCGAACAATGATGTTTATCAAGAATCTGAAGAAAATAGCATTTCTGACCGTAGCCACTGCTTGTGCTCTCCCGACGATGGGACAGGACTTGTTGGCACGTCAGGCTCCCATAGACAGAAAGATGAAGGCCGTTGACAGCATGGCACTCCGCCGGCTGATACAGGCCGAGAGTTACGAAACGCCAGCCGCCGACCTTTACGAGGACTGGAACAACCGTTACGCCCACAGGGCCACCAACCTGCCGGACTCGTTCCGCATCAACCTGCGCCATTTCTGTATGCCCACGACCAACCGCGTCATCACCAGCAACTTCGGTGCACGCTGGGGACGGCAGCACAAGGGTCTGGACATCAAGGTGTACATCGGCGACACCATCCGATCGGCGTTCGACGGCAAGGTGCGCATCGTGAACTATGAGGGCCGCGGCTACGGTAAGTATGTGGTCATCCGCCACAACAACGGCTTGGAAACCATCTATGGCCACATGTCGAAACAACTGGTGACAGAGAACCAGGAAGTCCGCGCCGGCGACCCCATCGGACTGGGCGGCAACACGGGGCGCAGCACCGGTTCGCACCTTCATTTCGAGACCCGTCTGTGTGGCGTGGCACTGAACCCGGCCCTGATGTTCGACTTCAGGAACCAGGACGTGGTGGACGACTACTATCTCTTCCGCAAGGCCACCTACAACAGCGAGTCGGCTGAGGCCAACCGTCTGCGCGGCGTGGCCGGCAACAGTGCGATGGACGACGACATGGACGTGGCCGACACCGGCGACAAGGCCACCCGCACCAAGGCCAGCAACCGCAACGCGACCACCCGGTTCCACAAGGTGGCGAAGGGCGAGTCGCTCTATTCCATTGCACGCAAGCGCGGCACTTCCGTGGATGCCATCTGCAAGCTGAACCACATCACCAAGCGGACGAAGCTCCAGCCGGGCCAGATTCTGAAATACGACTAAACCGCCCTACTAACCGAAAAACGACGAATGAAACAGAAAATCATACTTTGTGCCTTGCTCGTGCTGCTGTCCTCGGTGGACGTGACATGGGCCAAGGGCAAGAGAAAGAGGACAAAGAAGGTGAACCGCACCGAAATGGCGGAGGCGGCGTATGAGGAGATAGACAATTTCGACTTCCTGTATACGGACAACGACAGCACGGGCAGCAGTTTCGCCCTCTCCAACGACATCATGAACCAGGCCACCTCGCTGATAGGCACACGCTACCGCAGCGGAAGCAAAGGGCCGTATGCCTTCGACTGCTCGGGCTTCACCAGCTATGTGTTCGGCCAGAGCGACATCAGCATCGGCAATTCGTCGCGCGACCAGTTCGTGCGCAACATTCCCATCAAGCGTTGGGAGATGCAACGGGGAGACCTGGTGTTCTTCACCAGTCCGCGCTCCGGACGGCAGGTGGGACACGTGGGCATCGTGGTGGACTACGACCCCATCGACAACAGCTTCACGTTCATCCACGCCAGCACCAACGAGGGCGTGACCATCAGCAGCTCCACCGAGGGCTATTATGAGCGCCGCTTCATAGGCGCACGCCGCGTGGCGAAGTAAAATCCCCGTCCATGCTCCGGAAACTATTGATACTTGCGATAGGGGCAGGCCACACCATGGCCTGCCTTTCTCATACGCTGACCCTCGCACTGACGGGCGACATCATGATGGGCACTACCTACCCGAAGGAGCGTCTGCCACAGGGTGACGGAAGATTCCTGTTCAGCGACACGCGCGACATTCTCCGACGGGCCGACCTCACGGTGGGCAATCTGGAGGGAGTGCTCTGCGACAGCGGCGAGACGAGGAAAGAGGGGAAGCCCCACAAGTATGCGTTCCGCACCCCGACCGCGTATGCCTGGTGGCTGAAGGATGCCGGCTACGACTTTGTCAGCATGGCCAACAACCACAGCTTCGACTTCGGCATCCATGGCGTGCGCGCCACGGAACGGGCGTTGCGGAAGCAGGGCATTGCCTTTGCCGGCATCGCCGGACGCAGCGAGACCGCCGTCGTGGTGCGCAGGGGCGTGCGCATCGGCCTTTGCGCCCTTGGCCACAACAGCTACACCGTCAGCCATCTGGACCTCCGTGCGGTGGGGCGGCTGCTCCGGCAGTTGCGTCGCCAGAGCGACATCGTCGTCGTCTCGTTCCACGGCGGTGCCGAGGGCGTGGCGCAGAGCCATCTGCCCGACAGCATGGAACGGTTTCTCGGCGAGCGTCGCGGAGCCTTGCGCCGACTGGCCCATTACTGCGTGAACCATGGTGCCGACGTGGTCTATGGCCACGGCCCCCATGTGGTCCGGGGCGTTGAGGTGTACAAGGGGCGGTTCATCGCCTACAGCCTGGGGAACTTCTGTACGCCCTTCGGCATCAACCTGCAAGGACTGTCGGGCTACGCCCCCATAGTGACCGTGACCATAGACCGCAAAGGGAGATTCCTGAAAGGACGCATCCATTCGTTCATCCAGCACCACGGCATCGGGCCGCGCCGCCACGACGGCAAGCGTCTCCCGGTAGTCCGCCAGATGAAGGCACTCTCGGAGGCCGATTTTCCCGACAGCGAGGCTCGGATAGACCCGCGCGGCAATATCCGTCTTTTATGATTTTGCAACCATGACACAGGAAGAACAACGGAAAACGGACGAACGCTATATGCGGATGGCGTTGACGGAAGCGGAAGCGGCAGGCAGCGTGGGCGAGGTGCCCATCGGTGCGGTGGTGGTCTGCGAGGGTCGCGTCCTTGCACGGGCACACAACCTGACGGAAACCCTCCACGACGTGACGGCCCACGCCGAGATGCAGGCCATTACGGCTGCGGCCAACGAGCTGGGCGGCAAGTATCTGACCGGTTGCACGCTCTATGTCACGGTAGAACCCTGCCCGATGTGTGCCGGTGCCTTGGGCTGGTCGCAACTGTCCCGTGTGGTGTACGGGGCAGCCGACGAGAAACGGGGCTATCGGGGCTATGCCCCTCACGTGCTGCATCCCCGTACCGCCGTGACCGGCGGCATCCTCGCGGACGAGTGCCGCCAACTCATGCAGGATTTCTTCAAGGACAGGCGGTAGCTGTGCAACATGGTATTTCATTTCAAGATTTTTCTTGATAGACCTATCATGAAAGGTGACATGAAAGGTGACATGAAGTCTCAATGGCTGATGAGGAACACCGCCACCGTAGGCCATAAGCTCAGAATTCCTTACAAACAGTCCGGTGCCTACGACTGACCGAAAAGGGCACTCGAGCCCCACGATCATTTCACTCGAGTGAATTGATCAAATCACTCGGGTGAATCGATCGATTGACCCGAGTGATTTTTTCTCCCCCATTTTTACACCTACAATACCGGGGGCATAAGGTTACACATCAGCCTGCATAAAATGATACAAAAAGTGGAGTTCACGGGGCACAGGCCATCGTGTCGAAGCCTATACCGTTTTAATACGTTAACCTCATCGGCTGACGAGGTATACCCTCGATGGCACTTGAGGTATACTCTCAATGACCCATGAGGTATACCCTCACAGGCCATTGAGGCTATACCCCATTTTCTGATACCGTCAACCGGACTAAGTCCTGCACGCGTCTGTATAGTTTGACTTTCATTTACTCGCTCCGTCCCAATCACATATATCTGTAAAATCTGCATTGAATTGTGACTCACGCTTCTCATTATAGAATGGCACTCCCCACACCGCATACTCATCGGTGGCCGTCAGCCATCTCACCTCGCCCATCTGCTTTATTTGTCGCAAGAAATCTTCTTTCCATTGATCCTCTTTGAGCAGTTGGTTACCCTTGGCCTCGATGAAAATCTGCAAGTTGTCATACTTTTCACCTGCACCTAGAATGCGTAGGAACAACACATAGTCTGGCTCAAAGGGCCGACCCTCGTCAAAGCTGAATATACGTACATCCCTCTCGTTGCGAACAAGATAAATCTCACTGTACTTCTCCTCCAACTTCGGCATGATACTGTCGATGTACTTCACAAGAGCCTTCTCTTCGGATGTTCCGAAATTGTCGTTGTAGGCATACCAGTCCTTATCACCAAGGTCGAGAGTATAGTCTTGGTTCGCCGGATTCTTTTGCGAACGTCCAGGCTCTCGCTGACTACCTTCCGGGATGTTGGCTTTCAGTACAATCTGGTCTCTGAACTTCTGACGGAAAGGCTGGGGCTTGAATGTATGGGTGCCTCTACAGGTCTTGCCACGGGTTCTCAACAGAGGCTCCAACTGCCTCAACACTTCCTTGGCAATATACAACCTGTCGGTCTGACTATACTCACCGAGCGTAGCATACTTGCCAGTTACCTTCACCTGCAACTTGGCAAGATAATTGGCAGAAGCAACAAACTCCGCACAAGACTTGAGGCTTGGATACAATTCGTGCAGGGAACTGAAACTGAATGTCATAAAATAGTTCATAGCACATCGTATTATATGACTGCCCACGCTTGCAAAATCAAATGGTGGCACTGTGAGGCTCGTCAACACTTCCGCAGGAGCCATCTCACCGAAGATAAGCCCCGATACCATTTTTCCTGTCGGCATCTTGACTGCAAACACCTTATTCAATATGGATGCTCCGATGGTACCATCGTCCTCCATTTCTGCCAGTTTCTTCTGTTCGTTCACAAATACCTGCCCCTTGTTATAGAGACGAGTTTGCTTGAACTGTGGTTTCAATTCCAGTTTCAATTGCACATAATGCTCAACTATGATGCCCGTCTGTATGAGGGCCGTGCGCAACTCTTGTATGTAGCGAGGATTGTGTGCGCTATGGTAGTGCAACTTCTCCACCACACGACAAGGATTGGCAGTGTCGCCATCATACTTGCGCTTGTCCATCGGCAAGGACTCATTGGCTGGGTCTCTGAAAGGCATGTAGCGAGCACCCCTACCGATGAGCTGTGCTTCCTGCATGGTGGTATTTCCAGGCTTGTCGCCTTTGGAATCACGAGTATCGTAGAGCCGCACGATGTCGTAGAGGTTCAGCACATCCCAACCCTCGTTCAGCATATCGACAGCAAATACAGCCCTGATGCCATTGGTTTCTTCCTCCAACGAGTTGAGCAATCTCTGTTTTTCGGAAGTAATCGTTTTGCCATCAATCAGCAACAGCCGTTCTTCCGAAAAATCATTCTGCAATTCCAGTATCAGATTCTCATCCGTCACCCCTTGCGACTGGAAATAGTCGAAAGCCGCCTGCAAATCGTCCTTTGCCCTCGCCCGAATATGTTCTATATCCATCGGTTTGAGACTTGCGATACGTTCCTTGAAGGCATCGTAGTTTGCCTTGTTCTCAGAAATCTTACTTGACTTCAACATGACCACAGGCTTGATGTTCTGTCCCAACCGCACGAACACCTTGCGTTTGTACTGACTGAGGATAATCGCCTGAAGAGCACGGTCGATTGCATCAAGGTCGGTGACGAATGTCTCCACGTCCTTGGAATATCTATCCTCACGAAAACACTTCAAGGTGTAGTCGAAGATGATTTTGTCCTCATACTTCTGTGCTATTACTGGGTCGAGCAAGTCCATCGTGGCAGTAAATTCGAGCAAGATGTTTGGCAACTTGCCGTTTCCCTTTTGGAAGATGTTCTTAACGGTGCTCTCCCAGCTTTTTACATTTTTGTCATCCTCTTTGCTGCGCTTGTTGGCAGCTTTGGTCTCAGCGTTCAGATGATGCGCCTCGTCGGCAATCAGCACGACAGGCTCCGAGGCGAAGTCCTCATAGGTCACGGCATTTTCTTTCTCCGCATTCAGGTCTGTGTGCAGCCCCTGGATAGTAGTGAGGCAAAGGTTGATGCAGTCGTTGTCGGCTCCTTGGAAGTTCGTCACTTCCCTCACCTCTACTTTCTTGCCATTGATGGTGATGGACGGGGCGAAGAGATATTTCGAGGAGGAAGGATTCAGGAAGTTGTCCCTCGTCTTCTCCACGATGTTGCTGCTGCTCACGAAGAAGAGGAAGTTCCGGTAGCCTTGCTCGTAGAGATAGAGCATGGCAAGAGCCATCATCATCGTCTTTCCCGAGCCAGTGGCCATGTGGAAGAGCAGATTGGGACGAGCCATTTTCCCGTCGAAACCATTTTCCGGGTTCATGTAAGTGAGGAAATACTTCATACATTCCTCCTGGTACGGACGCAGACGCTTGGAGGGGTTCATCCCTGTCTCAAAATATTCCGGCAACGGTGTTCGGGCGATGTTCATGCTCCCGAACATTCTTTCCAATGTTTCTTGTAACTTTGCCATCATCATCCTTGCTTACGGTAGAACTCTCTTGTCAGTCGCTTGTCCTCGTCAGTCACACCATACTCGTCACTGTCAATGTCAGAGAGGGGCACATACAGCAGGTTCTTGTCGAGGCACTCGATGAGGAAACGCTTTTGGTCTTCAAGGTTCAAGTTCTCGAAGTCGCTGGCGTTTGCATCCACTTCCTTCACGTCCACCTTATAGTTCAAGTAGTCGGTTGCTTTCATGCGATTCCATATCTCCTCCAGCTGAGGGGTAGTCGTTGCCGCCTCTATCTCGTCGGCAAACTTGGCGTTCGCCTTGGAAAGCTCGCAATAGATGAAGGAACCGCCACCCTGCCAGTTGACGGACTTGCTGATGCCAGTTTTATCACCGGCTATGACATTCTGAAGTCTAACCGTACAATCATTTTTGCCATAATCCAACTGTTCGATTCCAATATATTGTCGTTTCAGTTTATGAGCTACGGCTGCCGTTGTGCCACAACCTAAATGAAAATCAAGGACAAGTTCTCCTTCGGCAGTTGTCATCTCTATGATTTGCTTAAGCAGTTTCTCTGGCTTTTTGCCATTCTTCAATTTAACACCTCCTTCATTTGCGATGCCTGCCCAAGATATATGATTCCAAAAGTCCGTCAACAATTCTGTAACACACTTTTCGCCATCAATTATTTGCATTTTGTTTGAATAAAACGCAAGAGCTCCACCATTATAGAAATAGGATGAGGTTCCGTCTTCTCTCACATGCTCAATAACATGCCCTAACTCCTTAGATTTTTTCATCAAAGCCTTAACGGTATCCGTAGGTTTATGAGGGTCACGAACACTAACAACATCATTCGCATGTTCGAAAGCATATTGAGCTATAAGTTGACTTTTTAACGTCTTCCACATTTTGCCATATTTAGCCTTAGCTTCATTTTCAGAATCGAATCCAATGGAATGCAACATAGCATCATTGATGGGAACGAACTTCCATTTTTCAACGTCCTCATTTCGCTCTAACACCAAATTATAGTTCTTATTATAAGCAACAGGTACATAAGCTTTCTTGAATGCAAAACTGTTTTTATGTTTTGTGTAGAACAATATGTATTCCGTAACATCAATTGGTCCAGGGTTTACGGTCTTAAAACCAGCTGGCGTAGCAGTCTTTGCCGATATTACCTGCACTTTGTTTTCTACTCCAAATATTGAGTCCAACAAAGCTCCTACATAATATAGTTCATGATGGTCGATGTGAACAAAGATGCAGCCTTTGTCAGACAACAAGGTTCGTGCCACCTCCAATCTGTTCTTCATGAACGTCAACCATGATGAATGATTGAAACAATCATTATACCCAAACTCATCACTTCCTGTATTGTACGGCGGGTCGATATAAATCAGCTTCACTTTCCCTGCATACTTCTTCTTGAGCGAATGCAAGGCAAGCAAGTTGTTCCCCTTGATAATAAAGTTGTCAGCCTCCGACAGATGCTCCACCTCGTGTTCCCCCTCCTTGTCGTATCGCTTGAAATGGGAGAGCACCTTAGGCTCCGTCAGTCGGTTCACCTCGTCAGGGGCAAGCGTCTCGTTCCAAAACACCTCGTTGCGCTTGGCCTCCTCCTTGGTCTGCCCACCTTCGAGCATACAGTCTTTGTAAGGCCAGGAAAGCACCACCTCACGGCTCTCGCTGATGAAACGGCCATTACCATCGGTCAAACCAATCTTGTTCTTGAACATCGTATAGCTGCCGCCCAAGAACTGGATGTCCGACACGAAGTGCTGAAACCTCACCTTGTCAAACACTTTCACTCCCTCCACGTCCTGGAAAAAAGCCTTTGTCATTTTCTCGTTACCAAGGAGTTCTTTAATCAGGAGCGGATGAACGCCGAGGGCATCCTCCACTATCTGGTTTTTCAACAAGGTGCCGTCGTCCATACAATAACGGCTGTTCATGCGCAAGAGCCGTTCCAGCTC
>CAVJNH010000005.1:0-53200 GCA_963651005.1 Oscillibacter sp. MSJ-31 | reverse complement strand
GAGGAAGTGTTGAGGCTTCCGGAGATGATAGCCCAGGCCAAGGGATGTCGTATCGTGGTGTGTATAGATGAGTTTCAGCAGATAGGCGATTTCCCCGGCTCCTTGACTTTCCAGAAAAAACTGCGGGGCGCCTGGCAGTTGCAGAATCATGTCTCTTATTGCTTGTATGGTAGCAAGAAGTACATGATGGAGCAGATGTTCCAGAACCAGAGCTATCCCTTTTATCGCTTTGGTGACCTTTTCTATTTGAACAAGATTAGCGAGGAAGACTGGGTGGCGTATATTTGCCAACGTTTCGAGACGACGGGCAAGCATATTCCTGAAGACTTGGCTCGCGAGATTTGCCATGTTACGGATAGGTATTCATCCTATGTTCAGCAGTTGTCGTGGTTCGTGTGGTTGAGAACGCAAGAGGCAGCAAGTGCGAGTGAGGCAGACTTGCGATATGCCATCGCCCGATTGCTTGATGCCTGCGAGCCATTGTTTATCCAGCAGACCGAGGAGTTGTCTGCCTATCAGATGAATTTCCTGCGTGCCATCGTGAATGGAGTTCATACGGGTTTTACCCAGTCTGCCATCCTAAGCACTTACCGCCTGGGGACGGCAGCCAATGTCACTCGTCTCAAGAAAGCATTGATAGAGAAGGATTTGATAACGGTTCCTGCCCCCAAGCACTTAGAGATGAGTGACCCCATCTTGGCGTTGTGGCTGAAGAGAAGGGTGTGGAAGGAGTAAAAAGTGAAGGAATCCGGCAGGGAATCATATTGATATTCCATAAAAGTTATGCTTTTTATGGAATTGATTCCAAAAAAGTGTGGCTTTTTTTGGAATTGCACTGAAAAATACCTAATTTTGCCCCAGAATATCAAAGAGGGGCAGATATGATAAAACGTATTTTAGAGACCACCATACAGCAAAGATTATGGCAGGGGAAGGCCATCATACTGTTTGGAGCAAGACAAGTAGGTAAAACCACCATGCTGAAGCATTCGCTTCAAGGGCGTGATGACGTGTTGTGGTTGAATGGAGACGAGCAGGATGTGAGGACTTTGTTCGAAAATGCTTCTTCTACGATGCTCCATACGATTGTCGGGAAGAAAAAGATTGTTGTGATTGATGAGGCTCAGCGAATCACTAATATCGGGTTGGGTCTCAAGTTGATTGTCGACAACATCCCGGGCGTGCAGGTGCTGGCCACAGGAAGTTCGTCCTTCGACCTGTCCAATAAAATCAATGAGCCTCTTACAGGCAGAAAGTTGGAGTATTGGATGTTTCCACTATCCTTCGGCGAACTGGTGGAGTATCAGGGTTTGTTGGAGGAGAAGCGGCTTCTGCCTCATCGGCTGGTATATGGCAGTTATCCCGATGTTGTCAACCATGTGGGTGACGAGCGGCTTTTCTTGACCGAGCTGGCGGACAGCTATCTGTACAAGGATATTTTGATGTTTGACAAAGTCAAGAAGAGCGACAAGTTGGTGAAACTGCTCCAGGCGTTGGCTTTCCAGATAGGGTCTGAAGTGTCGTATAACGAATTGTCACAGACTTGCGGTCTGGATCCGAAAACCGTGGAGAGTTATGTGACGCTTCTGGAACAGTCGTATATCGTGTTCCGTCTTGGCTCGTTCAGCCGGAATCTTCGCAATGAACTGAAGTTCTCCCGTAAGATTTATTTTTGGGATTGCGGCATCCGCAATGCGGTGATAGGCAACTATCAGATGATAGAGGGAAGAATGGACACGGGCGCGTTGTTTGAAAACTATATCGTGGCAGAGCGATTGAAGAAATTGCGCTATGAGAAGTCTTACGCCAAGAGCTATTTCTGGCGGTCGAAGACCAAACAGGAGATTGACTATATCGAGGATGTGGACGGACAACTGTCTGCCGTGGAGGTGAAGTGGAATCCGAAACGGAAGGCTGCGTTGCCCTTGTCCTTTGCCAAGTCTTATGCTGATGTAGACTTCAAGGTGGTGACCCGGGAGAACTATGAAAACTTTTTGCTGTAAGGGAACGGTGATACTTGGCCTTATCGCCAATTACAGCGGGGGAAGAGCGACGCTCTTCCCCCGCTGTCGGATGATGTTGTCGTGAGTGATTACTCCACCACGATGGGCTTGTATTTCGGCACGAGCATTTTCATGATGGTCCAGCCGATGATGTAGGCCACGGCGCAGATGCAGAACACGATCATGTAGCCGGCAGGCTTGCCCTCGAAACCGAAGAAGGTGAAGGCTGCACCCTGCTCTTCAGCATAGGTGAAGAGGCTGCCCGAACACTTGTTGATGAGCATGGAACCCAAACCGCCGGCCATGGCACCGATGCCGGTGATGGTGGCAATGGTCGATTTCGGGAACATATCACCGATGGTCGAGAACAGGTTGGCGGACCAGGCCTGATGGCCGGCACCGGCAAGGCCGATGATGATGGCAGGCCACCATGCGGGGTCGATGGGAGATCCGCTCCAGGCGGCCAGAGGTTGAGCCAAAAGGGCGGTCATCGGGAAGAACGTGAAGAGCAGCATGGCGCGCATACGGCCGGCGTAGGCACCCATTCCCTTCTTCTCCACAAAGTACTTGGGCAGATAGCCGCCGAAGATGGACAGCACGGTCACGATGAAATACAGGGTGAAGATGAGCAACTGCCCCATCCCCGACGACGATTTATATCCAAACTGGTCGGAGAAATAGGCCGGAGCCCAGAACAGGAAGAACCACCACACACCGTCGGTCATGAACTTGCCGACGATGAACGACCAGGTCTGACGGAACGTGAAGCAACGGGCGAAACTGATCTGAGGGCCCTCGTCGTCGGCATCCTTCGGGTCGGCATCGGTCTCGGCATCCTGGTTGATGTAGGTCAGCTCGGCGGCATTGACATGCTTGCTCTTGTTGGGCTTTTCATAGAGGATCACCCAGAATCCCATCCAGACGAAGCCCAGCACACCGATGATGATGAACGCCATCTCCCAACCGAACCATTCGGCCAACGGCGGAATGGACAGCGGGGCGACAAGCGCACCCACCGATGCACCGGCATTGAATATGGAGGTGGAGAAGGCGCGGTCTTTCTTCGGGAAATACTCCGCGGTCACCTTGATGGCGGCAGGGAAGTTGCCCGATTCGCCCATGGCCAGCACGGAACGGCAGAACAGGAACAGGTACACGCTGATGGTGGCTATCGACACGGCGGTGGCGGAACCGGCCTGCACGGCACGGAGGGCTGCAACGGAGTCAAGTCCCTCAACCTGCATCGTAATCCAGCCGCAACCGGCATGGAGGCAGGCACCCAGCGACCATACGAAGATGGACCACAGGTAGCCTTTCTTGGTGCCCATCCAGTCGATAAACTTGCCGGCAAACAGGCAGAATACGGCATACAGGATGGAAAATACTGCCGTAATCGTACCGTAGTCGTCGTCGGTCCAATGAAATTCGGGAGCGATGAAGTCCTTCCAGGTCAGTGAAAGCACTTGTCGGTCCATGTAGTTGACAGTTGTCGCAAAGAACAACATCGAGCAAATTACCCAACGGTAATTGGTCATTTTAGTGGTCTGTACAGCACTCATTTTTATTACTTTTATTGATGTTTTAGCGTAGTCCGACTGCAAAGATACAAAATAAAAACGAGAAAAAGACCGGGTGTACGCATCTTTTTTACGTAAACGATAACGTTACACCCGGATTTTTCCTGTTTCAGTCCTGAAAGTACACTTTCTTCACGCGGCTGCTCACACCGGTCAACACCTCATAGGGGATGGTGTCGAGCACGTCGCTCAGTACGGTTACGGGCAGGTGTTCTCCGAAAATCTCCACGCTGTCGCCCTCTTTGCAGTCAATGTCCGTCACGTCAATCATCGCGACATCCATACAGATGTTGCCGACGTAAGGTGCCCGTTGCCCGTTCACCAGACAGTAGCAGGCACCGCGTCCCAAGTGGCGGTCCAGGCCGTCGGCATATCCGATGGGAATGGCGGCTATCACGGAGTCGCGTTGCAACACGCCGCGGCGGCTGTAACCCACGGTCTCCTCTTTCGGCACATGACGCATCTGCAGGATGGTGGTTTTCAGCGTGCTGACGGTGTGCAGCACCTTGTTGTTCCGGGGGTTGATGCCATAGAGGCCGAGGCCGAGGCGGCACATATCCAACTGGCGGTCGGGGAAATGTTCGATGCCGGCGGAGTTGTCCATGTGGCGGAGAATCTTGTGGGAGAAGGCGGCCTGCAGCTTGCGGCTGCCTGCATCGAACTTCCGGAACTGTTCGGCAGAGAAATCGTCGAAATCGTCGCTGTCGCTTCCCACGAAATGGGAGAAGACGGAGCGGGGGATGATGGCACTCTGGCCTTTCAGTCGGGCAATCACTCCGTCGAGGTCTTTCTCCGGGTCGAAGCCCAACCGGTGCATCCCCGTGTCTAGTTTGATGTGGACGGGCCATCCGGTGATGCCTTCCTTCTCGGCCGCCCGGATAAGGGCATCCATCAGACGGAACGAATACACTTCCGGCTCAAGGTCATAGTCGAACATGGTCTTGAAAGCCGTCATCTCCGGGTTCATGATGATGATGTTCTGGGTGATGCCGTTGCGGCGCAGTGTGACCCCTTCGTCGGCCACGGCCACGGCCAGATAGTCGACACAATGGTCTTGCAGGGTCTTGGCCACTTCTACAGCCCCTGCACCATAGGCATCGGCCTTCACCATGCACACCAGCTTGGTGCCGGGATGGAGGAACGATCGGTAGTAATTCAGATTGTCGACCACGGCATTGAGGTTGACCTCAAGAATGGTTTCGTGGACTTTCTGTTCCAGCAGTTCCGTCAGCCGGTCGAAGCCGAAGATGCGTGCTCCTTTCAGCAGGATGACCTCGTCGCGCAGTGTATGGAACACACGGCTCTGGACAAACTGGTTGACATCGGGGAAAAAGGCCTTGTCGGCGATGGTGATGCGGTCGGCACATGACTGGATGGTCGGGCCGATGCCGATAAAGCGGCTGACACCCCGTTGCAGGCACAGTCGGTTGACCTCGTCGTACAGTTCCGTCGCCCCCTTGCCGCTCTGCTGGATGTCACTCAGGATGAGGGCGCGTTTGCGGCCTTGATGGTCCGGACGGCGGTTCATGAAGTCCAGTGCAATGTCGAGGGAGTTGACATCCGAGTTATAGGAGTCGTTGATGAGGGTACAGCCATGTCGTCCTTCCTTCACCTCTAGCCGCATGGCCACGGGTTCGATGTCCTGCATACGACGGTCGATGTCGTTGGCGGTTACTCCGAGATAGCGTGCCACGGCGGCACAGGCGATGGAACATTCCACCGACGCGTCGTCAATGAAAGGCAACCGATAGGTCGACCGCACTCCTTTATATAGATAGGTCACTTGGGTCTGTCCCGGTCGGTCGGCCGACGGCACCACGCTGGCCACATAGAACGGGGCCGTCTCGTTGTTGCGGCTCCATCCCATCTTCTCACCGGTATAGCCCGAACGGCGCATACAACGGCTGACGGTATCGTCGTCGCTGTTGTAGAACACCACCTTCGCACCATGGAACAGGTGCAGCTTCTCCGTACATTTCTCGTCCAGCGAACGGAAATTCTCCTGATGGGCATCGCCCAGTGAGGTCAGGATGCCGATGGTGGGTTGGATGATGTCGCGCAGGCTCTCCATCTCGCCGGGCTGACTGATGCCCGCCTCAAACACGCCGATGTCCGTCTGTTCCGACAACAGCCATACGGAGAGGGGCACGCCGATTTGCGAATTGTAGCTGCGCGGCGAACGGGTCACGTTCATCTGCGGCGAGAGCAACTGGTACAGCCATTCCTTGACCATCGTCTTGCCGTTGGAACCGGTGATGCCCACGATGGGGATGTCAAATTCGTCGCGGTGTCGCTCGGCCAGACGCTGCAGGGCGGAAAGGGTAGAGGGGACGAGCAGGATATTGGCATCGGCATAGTCCGAAAGCGGTTCGCCATCGACACTCGTCTTCTCCACCACAAAGTTGCGGACACCGCGGCGATAGAGGTCTTTGATATAGCGATGGCCGTCGTTGCGCTGCGACTGCAGGGCAAAGAACAGCGACTCTTCGGGGAAACACAACGAGCGGCTGTCGGTCAGCAGCCACCGGATCTGCGCGTCGGCATTGCCGATGCGGCGTGCGCCAATAAGCGTGGCAATCTTTTCAATCGAGTAAATCATAACGCAAAATTACCATATTTTTTCCGTAGTTCTTCCACTTTTAACATAGTTTTATCCATAAACGCGCGATACGCGTCCGATTCGGGGGCGAAAGGCTTGTGGCCGAGTGCCTGGCGGACGGGCCGCCATTCGTCCATGAACTGGCGGGCACGGTCGCTGAGACAGGTGGCACAGAGCCGCTCCCAGATATAGTCGACGGCCTGCTCGGAGGGGTGGATCATGTCGGGGGCATAGAAGCGGTAGTCGCGCAATTCGTCGTTGACGATTTCGTAGGCTGGGAAATAGTGCACGTGCGGCAACCGCGCCACCTCGTCGGCGGCCAACAGCAGCGTGGCCTTGGACAATTGGCTGCCGTGGTATCCGTATTTCTTGTAGCGGATGGGGCTGACGGTCAACACGACTTCCGTATCCGCGCAGCGGCTATGCAGCAGGTCAACGGCCTGACGCAGACAGTCGGCACACTGGCCGACGGTCAACACCTCCTCTTCGAAAAGCTGGTGCGGCCGTTTTTCGCAGTTGTCCACAATCTCGCCGCTCGTCTTCAACCGATACACGTGATTGGTGCCGAGTGTGAAGAACGCCACAGGGAAAGCCTCGTGGAGACGCATCACCGTATGGAGGATAGAGACGGGATTATACATCACTCCATAGGGGTTTACCGTCGCACGGAACTTGTTGTCGATGAAGCGTTGCCCGATATGGTCGGCAAAGCAGGAACCCACGCACAGAATCCGTTCCAGCGGTTCGAGCTGGAACGGCAGCGGCGGTGTGTCTACGGGAGTCCGAAATTCCATGCGGTGGTCTGGGGCTATGGGATTACAACCGGTCTTCGGCGGAGGGGCTTCTCCGACGGAAATGTCCTGCGGCCAGTGCCACAATCAGCAACAGCAGGACACCCATGGCACCATAGGCAACGGTCTCTGTCCGCGCGATGCTCTTGGGCTTGAAGGTGAGGACGACCTGATGCTGTCCGGGCTTCACCTTCAGGGCACGGAGCACGTAATTGACGCGTCCCAATTCCTGTGCTTCCCCGTCTACCGTGGCCGTCCATCCGGGATAGTAGATTTCGGAGAACACGACCACGCCGCCTTTCCCCGAACGCACCTCATAGGTCAGTTCGTTGGGCTGGTAGGATTTCAAGGTCACGATGCTGACGGTATCTTGCGGCGTGCTGTTGCCCAGAATCTCCGCGAACCGACTGTCGGCCACCGCCTGATGGCGCAGGTCGATGCGATGCAGAGCCTCTATCTCGGCGTTGGCATTGTGGACATAGTCCACCTTGTCCACCAGCCAGGCGTTGCCATAGCGGTAGGGGTTTTCCACCGGAACGGTCTGGCTGGCCTGCAGCGGCAGGATAAAGTATTTCGTGTTGAGCATGTTCAGCACGGGATAGATGGAGTCGCCGTCCACCTTTGTCATGTCGCCCTGTGCCTCGTTGAAGGCCGTGCCCAGTCCCTGTATCTCCTTCTTGATATGCTCGTCGATAAGTTCCTGATAGCGGCGCAACTTGGCGGCATGGTACCCGCCGATGCTCTTCAGGTAGAAGCTCGTCTCGTTCTCGTTGAACGTGTCGCCGGCCAGGTTCAGCACCCGGAAATCGAGCGTCTTGTCCTGTAGAATCTGGTCGATGGCAGCCGGTTTCTGTACCGGTTCCTCGCGAACCGTTTTCGACACGAACATCCCGTCGTTGAGATAGCGTTTGTTGACCTGCCACATATCCAGCAGGCAGAGCACCGTCAGTGCTCCGACCAGCCATTCCTTGCGGATTTTGTGCAGGCGGAACAGCAGCAGGAGTGCCGTGCCGACGGCAACGACCGCGAAAGAACGCAGACAGTCGGCTGTAAAGACGGCTTTGTGCATGGCAACGAGGCTGGGCATGATGCGCGGCAACACATTCTGTTGGTAGTCGGACAGCAGGTCGGGGTAGCCGGCCAGAATGGTGCCGAGCTGTCCGTTGAGGCTGTTGACGGTCTCTGCGTCATGGATGGAATTGAAGTCGAAGAACATATCCGGCAACGCGGCAAACAGCAAGGCCAGACCGCCGGTCAGTCCGAAGGAAAGGTAGAGCCAACGCTGTTTTTTTACCAGTATCTCTGGCTCGTCTACAATCTTCTTCAGTGCCAGCATAGCCAACAGCGGAATGGTGAACTCCGCGATGACGAGGATGGAAGCCACCGTCCGGAATTTGGCGTACATCGGCACATAGTCGAGGAAGAAATCGGTGAACGGCATGAAGTTCTTGCCCCACGACAGCAGGATGGACAGGACGGTGACGGTCAGCAACGCCCACTTCATCGGCCCCTTGACGATGAACAGGCCGAGGATGAACAGCATCAACACAAAGGCACCGACATAGACCGGGCCGGCCGTCATGGGTTGCGTGCCCCAATACTCCTGGAAGTTGCCGTAGATGTCCATGTGGAAGGTGTCCTGGAAGAACGCACTCACCGTTGCATCTGCCTTTTTCATGGCGGTAGGGTCGGAAGCGATGCTGACGCTGGCTCCACCTTTGGCGTTGGGAATCAATAGCGTCCAGGTCTCGTCGATGCCGTAGCTCCATTGGGTGATGTAGTCGCGGTCCAGACCGCTGGAGGTCTGGTTGGCCGTGTCCTTCTTGACCAGTTCGCTCTGGCCGCGCATGGTCTCCTTGCCGTACTGCCAGGTGTGGTAGAGGTTCGACATATTGATGCAGATGCCGACAGTGGCACCGGCGATGCACACTCCCGTGGCTTTCGCAAGGTGTTTCCAGTCCTTGCGTAAGGCTCCTTCGATGAGGAAGGCAATGACCATTGCCGCCACGACAAACAGGAAATAGTAGGTCATCTGCACGTGGTTGGCCAATACTTCCAGGGCGGAAAACAGGGCGGTGACAAGGAATCCCGCCACGTATTTCCGTCGGTAGGCCAACACCACACCCGCAATCATCGGCGGCAGATAGGCCAGTGCGATGACCTTCCAGATGTGGCCTGCGGCAATGATGATGAAGAAATAGCTGGAGAAAGCCCACGCGACGGCTCCCAGTGTGGCCAGATACCAACGGAAGTCGAAGGCCCGCAGTAAGATATAGAAACCCAAAAGGTAGACAAACACGTACCACACGTTCTCCGGCATCCACAGGTGATAGGCATTGCCCACCTGTGAAAGGAGGTCTGTGCTGTGGTAGGACGGCGAAGTCTGGTAGGTGGGCATTCCGCCAAAGAGGGAATTGGTCCACCGGGTGCGTTCTCCCGTGCGCTGGTAATACTCCGACGCCTCCTGTCCGGCTCCGCGTCCTGCCGAAGAGTCGTGGCGGTAGAGGATGCGCCCTTCCATGTCAGCCGGGAAGAAATAGGCAAACGAGATTGCCGCAAACAAAACCACTGCCAGAATGTCCGGCAACCACTGCTTCAAACTTTTCATAACCGTTTCGTTTTTGTTTCCGCGTGCAAAGATAACGAATTTACGCAAATTTTAGTACCTTTGCACGCAGAAATCAACGGAAACGAAACATGAAAATAGGAATTATCGTTGCAATGGAGAAGGAATTGCAACAATTGCAGCACTTGTTCAGTGACGACCGCGTGGTCGTGGAGCAGTGTGGTATCGGTAAGGTGAATGCCGCTTTGGGGACGGTCGAGATGATCCGCAGACACCATCCGGATGTCATCGTGTCCAGCGGCTGTGCCGGAGGCAACGGTGACGACATCCGGGTGTGCGATGTGGTGGTGGGTGCCGAGGTCAGGTATCACGACGTGTACTGCGGCAGTGCCGTGGAAGACGGACAGATACAGGGGCTTCCGGCGTGCTACAAGGCCGATGGCCGGTTGCTGGAGAAAGCCTGCCGGGTGGAGGGTGACGGCTTTTCCGTCCATCCCGGATTGATTGTGACGGGAGACTGGTTCGTGGATTCCAAAGACAAGATGCGCGACATCGTCCGCCGTTTTCCTGACGCGAAGGCTGTGGACATGGAGTCGGCAGCCATCGCGCAGACGTGTCTCAAATACGGTGTACCCTTCATCTCGTTCCGCGTAGTGAGTGACATTCCGCTGCGCGACACGGACGCTTCGATGTACCATGACTTCTGGAACACCGTCGCCGACCATTCGTTCCACGTCACCAAGACGTTCGTGGAATCGCTGTACGAGTAGGACTCCCCGTCCCGTTACGACTTGTTGGCCTTCTTGCGCTGGTCGTGGTCAAGGATGATTTTGCGCATACGCATGGACTTCGGTGTGACCTCCACGAGTTCGTCCTCCTTGATATACTCCAGACACTCTTCGAGTGACATGACGGTCTTCGGGATGATGCGGGCCTTGTCGTCCGAACCGGATGCACGCACGTTGGTGAGCTGCTTGGCCTTGGTCACGTTGACCACGAGGTCATTGTCGTGGACGTGTTCGCCGACGACCTCGCCGTAGTAGACCTCTTCGCCCGGGTCAATGAAGAATTTTCCGCGGTCCTGCAACTTGTCGATGGAGTAGGCGAAGGCCGTTCCGGTCTCCATGGCAATCATCGAACCGTTGATGCGGCGTTCGATGTCGCCCTTGTAAGGCTGGTATTCCTTGAAGCGGTGTGCCATGATGGCCTCACCCTGTGATGCGGTCAGCACGTTGGTGCGCAGTCCGATGATGCCCCGCGAGGGAATGTCGAACTCAATGTCTACGCGGTCGCCGAGACTGATCATCGAGGTCATGTCGCCCTTGCGCCGTGTCACCATGTCAATCATCTTCGAGGCAAACTCTTCGGGAACATTGATGGTCAGTTCCTCGATGGGTTCACATTTCACGCCGTCAATCTCCTTATAGATGACCTGCGGCTGTCCCACCTGCAACTCATAGCCCTCGCGGCGCATGGTCTCGATGAGCACGGAGAGGTGCAGCACGCCACGTCCGCTGACAATCCAGCGGTCGTTGGAATCCTCCACCTGACGGACGCGCAGGGCCAGGTTCTTCTCCAGTTCCTTTTCCAGACGGTCGTTGATATGGCGTGAGGTGACGAATTTCCCCTCTTTACCGAAGAACGGAGAGTCGTTGATGGTGAAGAGCATGGACATGGTAGGCTCGTCGATGGCGATGGGAGGCAGCGGTTCGGGATGCTCTACGTCGCAGATGGTATCGCCGATTTCGAACTTCTCCAGACCGATTACGGCGCAGATGTCACCGCAGTCCACCTGTTCGGTGCGCTGGTGTCCCATGCCGTCGAACACGTGCAGTTCCTTGATTTTTGTCTTCTCCTGTGAGCCGTCGCGGTGGCTGATGACCACTTGCTGGCCGTCTTTCAGTTGTCCGCGGTGGACGCGTCCCACGGCAATGCGCCCGGTATAGCTGCTGTAGTCCAGACTGGTAATCAGCATCTGCGGTGTTCCCTCAATCTGTTTGGGAGCGGGAATCACCTCAATGATTTTGTCCAGCAGATAGGTGATGTCGGTGGTGGGCTTGTTGTAGTCTTCGCCCATCCATCCGTTTTTGGCAGAACCGTACACCACGGGGAAGTCCAGTTGGTCTTCGGTGGCGTTGAGGGAGAACATCAGGTCGAACACCATTTCATAGACCTCTTCCGGACGGCAGTTGGGCTTGTCGACCTTGTTGACCACCACGATGGGTTTCAGGCCAATCTCCAATGCCTTCTGCAACACGAAACGGGTCTGCGGCATGGGGCCTTCAAAGGCATCGACCAACAGCAGACAGCCGTCGGCCATGTTCAGTACGCGTTCCACCTCACCTCCGAAATCGGAGTGTCCTGGAGTGTCTATGATGTTGATTTTCGTGCCTTTCCAGTTGATACTTACATTCTTGGAAAGAATCGTGATGCCCCGTTCGCGTTCCAAGTCGTTGGAGTCCAATACCTGGCTGCTCAGGTCTTGTCCCTCACGGAACAGGTTGCCTGCAAGCATCATCTTGTCCACGAGCGTCGTCTTGCCGTGGTCCACGTGTGCGATAATCGCAATGTTACGGATATCCTGCATTCTCTTTTTGTTAAAATCGGCTGCAAAGTTAGTGTAAATCGGGCGAAATACAAAGAAAACCCCGTTTTTTTTAATAATTTGTTTTACCTTTGCAGCGTGTAATCAAGAGGCAAGCATGAAACAAGTAAAGCCAAAGAAAAACCTGGGTCAGCATTTCCTTACCGACCTCGGCATAGCCAAGCGTATTGCCGATACGGTGGATGCGTGTCCCGGACTGCCCGTGTTGGAGGTGGGGCCGGGCATGGGCGTGATGACCCAATATCTGACGGAAAAGCCCCGTCCGTTGAAAGTGGTGGAAATCGACCGCGAGAGCGTGGCGTACCTCAACGCCCATTTCCCCCGGTTGCGCGAGCATATCCTCGGTGAGGATTTCCTGCGCATGGACTTGAACACGGTGTTTGACGGACAGCCGTTTGTGCTGACGGGCAACTATCCCTACGACATTTCGTCGCAGATATTCTTCAAGATGCTGGACAACCGCGACCTGATACCTTGCTGTACGGGCATGATCCAACGGGAGGTGGCACTGCGGATGGCCAGCCAGCCGGGCAACAAGGCTTACGGTATTCTGTCGGTACTGACGCAGGCTTGGTATGACGTGGACTATCTTTTCACGGTCGATGAAACGGTGTTCAATCCACCGCCTAAGGTCAAGAGTGCCGTCATTCGCATGACGCGGAACAAGGTGGAACGCCTCGGATGCGACGAGCAGCTCTTCAAGCGGGTGGTCAAGACCGTGTTCAACCAGCGTCGCAAGATGTTGCGTGTCTCGCTCCGTCAGCTCCTGCCCGATTTGCCGTCGCTCGATACGCCGCTGACACGGCATGAAATGATGACCCAACGCCCGGAACAACTCACCGTCGGACAGTTTGTCGAGTTGACCAATCTGGTGGAGAAAGAGCTGTGTGCGCGGACACAAAATATTGATTAAGGTCAAGATTATCCCGTTTTTCGATGATTTTCGTGCAGAATGTATGGCCGGTTCGCGAAATCCGCGTAACTTTGCAGCGTGATTTAGAGAAACACGATACAAATAGGATTGAAAGATTGTAAATGGTAAGACAGATTGTAAGTAGTAAATAGGTAGACAAGGTAAAGAGACAGGATAACAGCAAAATAGGTAATAGGTAGTCAATAGGTAAGTTCAAAAGGATAACGTGATAAGGATAAGAAGAAGGATAACTGAAAGGAAGAAGGATAACTGAAAGACGGAGATTGTTGAAAGGATAACAGAGGTATTTAGAGAAAGGTAAGAAGACACACGACGTAGATTACCCTGTATGCAGCTTTTGCTGCAACAGGTTTTGGGGGCGAGGAGTGATAATATTTCCCTTATGATTTTATTTTTTGGAGCCAGCCACCTCGGCAGAGGCGTGTCAGGAACATCAAGCCGCGGAACGTCAGTTCGATGGCCATGGCCGTCCAGACACCGGGCAGTCCGTAGGTGACGGCGAGCAAGGCGGCCAAAGTGAGGCGCACGCCCCACATGGAGGCCAGACTCATGATGGCCGGGCGCAGGGTGTCGCCGGCACCGATGAACACGCCGTTGCAGACGATGGCGGCGGCAAACAGGGGCTCGGCAAAGGCTTCGATGCGCAGGCAGGTGACCCCGACCTCGCGGATGGCCTCCACCGGGGTCATCAGCGCCATCAGTTCCGGTGAGAAGCAGTACATCAATCCACCCATCACCGTCATCACGGCGATACCCATGGTGACCGACAGCCGTGCAAACGATCGGGTCAGCAGACGCTGTCCGGCACCGATGCCCTGTCCGACGAGGGTCGTGGCGGCCTCGGCAATGCCGTAGCCGGGCATATAACACAGGCTTTCTACGGTGATGGCGAGCGAATGGGCGGCGATGGCAATCGTGCCCAGCGGTGCCACGATGAGCGTGCTCACAATCTGCGCACCGTTCATCAACAGGTGTTGCAGTCCCATCGGTGCACCGATGCCGAAAGCCGTCTTCACGGTCTCACTGGTCGGGCGGAACGATCCGCGACGGCCTTTCAGATGCAGCATATCGGAACGGCATATCAGGAAATAGCCCATCAACGAGGTCGTCACCAGATAGGCACAGGCCGTTCCCATGGCCGCTCCGACCACTCCATATCCGAGCAGGAAGATGAAGACATAGTTGAAGACCACATCGAGCAGGCACATCAGGATGTTGAGCACACTCGGCACCTTCATGTTGCCCGAACATTTCAGCATGGAACCGAACAGGTGCTCCAACTGGAACAAGGGGGCGGCACACGAGAAAATCAGAAAGTAGAACGACGCGTTGCGGGCAATATCCGCCGTTCCGCCCAACCAGAATGGAAGGGAACGGTGGATGGCGATGCCGACGGAGGACAGACACACGCTGAACAGCAGGCAACAGGTGATGGCCTGGCGCAGGATGCGGCGTGCCCTTTCAAAGTCGTTGGCTCCGATGGCATGGGCTACCTGTACGGAAAATCCCATCGAACTGGCCGCGGCAAGGCCGCCAAACAGCCACGAAGTGCTCTCAATCAGTCCGATGGAGGCCGAAGCCTGGGCACCCAGATGAGCCACCATCGAGGCATCGATGAAGAACATCACGATGGTGGAGAGTTGGGCAAGCATGGAGGGAATGCTCAACTGGGCAATCAAGTTGAGCTTTTCCCTCCGTGTCATCTCCCGGCCTTCACGGATGTAGGCCAGCAAGTCGGTCTTTTCTTCCTTTTCTTGGTTCATCAGTTGTTATTCGGCCTCCAACAGCAGAACGCGGCTGGACCAGTCGCTGCGTTGGCTCCATTCGGGACTATTGCGGTAGGGCACTTCGAGTCCGTGGCTCATCAGATAGGCACCGCTGAAAGACTTCCCTTCGATGGGGAGGGGTTCTTGATCAATGCGGTTAAGCTCCTTTACACGGTACATCTTCGTGGCATCCAGTCCGGCCATGTGTACGCGCGGCAGGTGCTCGTTCTGGAACGATTCGGTCTTCCACCAGTAGAACACGGCCTTGTCCTTGGCTTCGTCCACATACATCATCGAGGCCAACCCCTTCCTGTCGTAGGGAGATACCAGACGGTAGATGTCACCGAACTGCACGATGGGACGTATCTGCTTGTATTCGGCAATGGCCTTGCGGCAGAGTTCCTTCTCGCCATCGGTCATGTTCTTGGGTTGGATTTCCATGCCCAGTCGGCCACTCATGGCCACGTCGATGCGGTATTTCAGTGCGGTCGTGCGGAATACGGTATGGTTGGGCGTGGCCGAGATGTGGCATCCCATGGCGATGGCCGGGAAAAAGTAACTCGTTCCCCATTGCATATAGATGCGTTGCAGGGCATCGGTGTTGTCGGACACCCAGAACTCGTCGAAATAGGGCAACACGCCCCAGTTGGCGCGCCCGCCGCCCGAAGCACAGGCTTGGATGATCACGTCGGGATATTTGTCACGTATGCGCTTGCACACCGTCTCAAATCCGCGGTGGTAGGCGATATAGAGGTGGCTCTGGTCGGTTCTGTCCAGATATTGCGACCCATGGTTCATGATGGCCATATTGGCATCCCACTTGATGTAGTCGATGTCGGGATATTGGCTCAGCAGACGGTCTACTACGCCGAAGACGAAGTCTTGCACCTTCGGGTTGGACAGGTCGAGCACCAGTTGCGTGCCGCCGCGTCCCTGTACGGCATCGCGCTTCGGAGCCTTGATGATCCAGTCAGGGTGCTTCTCATAGAGTTCGCTCGTGGTATTGGTCATCTCGGGTTCAATCCAGATGCCGAACTTCACTCCGTTCTTCTTCGCGTCGCGCAGCAGACCTTCGATGCCCTCGGGCAGCTTGTTGCGGTCTACGATCCAGTCGCCTAGCGACGAGTTGTCGGACTTGCGCGGATATTTTCCGCCGAACCATCCGTCGTCCATGACAAACAGTTCGCCGCCCATAGAGGCAATGTCGGCCATCATCTGGTCCATGCCCTGCTGATTGATGTCGAAATAGACCCCTTCCCAGGAGTTGAGCAGGATTTTGCGCTCGGTGTTGCCGTGCATGAGCTTGTAGTTGCGTCCCCATTTGTGGAAATTGCGGCTGGCACCCGACAGCCCTTCGCTGCTGAAGGTAAGAGCCAGGGCAGGGGTCGTGAAGGTCTCGCCCTTCTTCAGGTGATATTCCGAGTTGTCTTCGTTGATGCCTGCGAAGAAATAGTGGTATTCCGTGTCGTCGGTGTCGATTTTCAGACGGTAGTTGCCGCTGTAACAGAGCGCGGCTCCGATGACCTGTCCGCAGTTCTCGCGGGCCTTGCCGTCCAGCGAGAACATCACTTCGGCGTGTGCGGTGTGCGAGTTGCGCGTGCCGTCCTTGTTCACGATGACGCGTTGCCCCGTGGTCAAGGGCTCTTCAATCAGTTTGCACTCGTTGCCCCACGACCCGCAGAGGCGGCTCAGCCACACGTCGCCGCGGCGGATGGGCAGCATGGCCGAGGCAAAGGTAGTCAGCGTGACGGTCTGTTTCTCGCCGTTGGTCACCTCGCTCCATGCCTCAATCATGTCCACGTCGCGGTAGGCTTTGTATTTCAGGTCTACGGTGATGGGATAGACAGGGTCTTTCATCCGGATGGTGGTCACGTCGCCCTCGCGGATTACACTTTCCGCCAGCAGGTCAGTCGAGAGATTCCCGTCTGCGTGGCGCATGGCGAAGGCGGCTTCGATCGGTGTGTTCAGGCCATGGGCCGGATAGAGGTTCATGCGTCCGTTGGAAGGTTGCTGGAGATGATTCAGCTCCTGTGCGTTGAGTTTCGTCCCGAAATACACGTACTGCGGATGTTTACCTTGCTCCACGTCGAGCACCATGGTCATGTTCTTGGTTTCCACAACCACCTGTTCGCCCCAAGCCACTGTGGACACGAGGCAGCCGATAACGGCCAGAATCACGTTTCTTTTCATACGGAAATGGTTTTGCATTATTGGACCACAAAGTTACTCTTTTTTTCTCAAACCGTCAAGTCCGATGTCGCATTTTGCAAACAATTGGGTTGAATAGTATCATTCCATCATGGTTCTTTCCCGTCAATCAGGCTTTTCATCTCTTCGCAGAGGTAGGGCATGATTTCGGCATAGGGAATGGTGAAAGAGACCAGTCCCACGGCGTAGCTGGCTATCTCGTACTGCTGGTAGACGAACGCCATGCCGTCCTTGGTCGGGCTGGGGGCGTTGACCGGCAAGGGGAAATGGCCGTCGTCGGGAAGAAACAGATAGTCCTTGTAGTCCGTTTCGGCGTTTTCTATGCCACAGTCCGTCAGGTAACTGACGATGCCCTTGCGCAGCAGCGGTTGCATTTGCATCACCTTTGTCGTGTCGACCGTCTGCACCAACGGACGGCAGGTCTGCTTGCTGATGGTGGCCTCCGTATAATAATAGGAGCCGTGCGCACCGCCGAGATACACTTCGTGCGCCACACTATAGGTGACGTATGTCGCGGTCTCTGTCTGTTTCCGAATCTTCACATGGCTCAGAAAGTGGGGAATCCATTCACTTCCGATGTTTTCTTCCCTCATTTCCTTTTGCTGCGCGGCGAAGTAACGCTTCGTACCCTCCGCATAGTGCTTCACAAGATTCTCGCATTGCTGTATGTCGCCCTGGAACAGGGGATAGTCCTTCAGTGCCATGTCCTCGTTGTTGTAAGGCAAGTAAAGGGCGGCCAGCTTGTCGGCGATAAACTGCTTTACGCCGGTAGCCAGACTGTCGGATTGTTGGGGGTAGTCCACTTCGTAGGAACAGGTGATGGTGGAGTCCTGCTGGGTGGCATAGGTGTATGCCGGGGCGGTGACGAGCGTGTCGGGTCTCGTCGCAACGGTAGGGGCGTTTGCGTTTGAAACGGCTTGTCCCGTGCTTCTGCAACCTATAAGGACTGTTGCGGCAAGCAGCGTATGGCAAGTGAGGTGGAATATTCTTTTCATGTTGTTGGAAAATAGAGTTGAAGGTGTATCTTGTTTGTGCTGCAAAGGTAGTGCAAACCGAGCGAAATACCAAATTTTGGAGCAGCGAATGCAGAGAAAGCTTGCTTTCTTTGCTGAGTCGCGACAAAATAAGCCGAAGGCAAAGAGAAACGAAGTTTTTCTTTTGAAAGTTTCCACAGACGTGAAAGAAAAAGGCCGTATAGGGGGATGATGTTACGGTGCGCAAAAAGATTGCAACAACAGAAAGGGTGAAGTTCATGAGGAATGTGTAACTTTGCAGCGGAAACTTAAAACCTATCAAACCTATGAACTACAAACATCTTCTGCTGGGTGCGGCACTGACTACCGTTTCCGCACTGCAGGCACAGAACCCAATCATCAGCGGCCAGTTTACGGCAGACCCCACAGCCCGTGTCTTCAACGGGAAAATGTATCTCTATCCGTCCCACGACATTCCCAGTCCGATAGAAAAGCTGAAGGAATGGTTCTGCATGGCCGACTATCATGTGTTCTCGTCCTCCGACCTGACCGAGTGGGAAGACCACGGTGTCATCGTCTCGCAGGACAAGGTGCCTTGGGTGGAGAATGGAAGCTATACGATGTGGGCTCCCGACTGCGTAGAGAAGAACGGCCAGTATTATTTCTACTTCCCGGCAACGCCGAAGGGCGGCAAGGGCTTCGGTGTCGGCGTGGCCGTGGCCGACCGTCCGGAAGGGCCGTTCAGACCCATGTGGCGACCCATCGAAGGGGTTATGGGCATCGACCCCTGCGTGTTGGTGGACCGGGACGGCAAGTCCTATATCTACTGGTCCGGCATGGGGCTTCGTGTGGCCCGGCTCAAGGACAATATGATGGAGCTGGACTCCGAGGCGGTGCAGATCAGCGGACTGCCCGACGGTTTCAAGGAAGGGCCTTTCGCTTTCGAGCGCAATGGCAAGTACTACCTGACCTTCCCGTGGGTGAGGGAGAAAAACGGAACGGAGACGCTGGCCTACGCCATGGCCGATAACCCCATGGGACCCTTCACGTTCAAGGGCATCATCATGGACGAGTCGCCGACGGGCTGCTGGACCAACCATCACAGCATCGTGGAATACCAGAACCAGTGGTATCTGTTCTATCACCACAACGACTATTCCCCCCGGTTTGACAAAAACCGCTCCACACGTATCGACTCCCTCCGCTTCAATGCAGACGGCACCATACAGAAGGTCATCCCGACCTTGAGGGGCGTGGGTGTCTCCAATGCCCGCAACCGCATCGACATCGACCGCTATTCTGCCGTCAGCAACAGTGGCGTGCGCGTCGAATATCTCGATACCACCGATTACTTCCAGGGTTGGAAGGCCGTTTTCTCCGGGAAACAGAATGCCCTTATATATAATAAGGTGGACTTCACCCAGGAAAAGGTGGAGCGTTTCACCGCCCGCGTGCGTTCGGCCAAGGGCGGCGTGCTGACCGTCAGAGCTGACGGTGGCAAAGGAGCTGTCGTGGCCCGGGTGAAGATTCCCAAGAACAACGGCTGGACACTGGCCTCTGCGCCCGTCATGAATGCACCGTTGGGTATCCACGACCTGCACTTCTCGGTGCAGACCTCCGGGACGGTCGAGGTGGACTGGGTGGGCTTCGATGCCTTGCCCTGGAGCCAGGGCGGTTTTCAGACGCACCGCTACCGCAACCTCTTTGCCGAACTGGGCTATCCGCAGAGTGAGATAGACCGGAAACTGCAGAGCGTTTTCCATGATGTGTTCGAAGGTCCCGACAAGGTTTATTTCGAGGTGGGCGACACGCTGGCGTATATCAGCGACGTCAAGAACCACGACGTGCGGACTGAGGGTATGTCGTACGGCATGATGATTGCCGTGCAGTTGGACCGGAAGGACATCTTCGACCGCCTCTGGCGTTGGAGCAGAAAATACATGCAGCACCGCGACGGCTACCTCAAGGGCTATTTCGCCTGGAGCTGCAAGACGGACGGCACCCGCAATGCACAGGGACCGGCCTCCGACGGTGAACTCTATTATGTCACTTCCCTCATCTTCGCCTCCAACCGTTGGGGCAACGATACGGGCATCAACTATCTGAAGGAGGCCCAGTTCATTCTGGACTGCTCCATGCAGAAGGCCGGCATGGACCGGACTGCGCCGCTCATCAATCTGGAGCACCAGTTGATTACGTTCACTCCCGACAACTGGGGCGGACGCTTCACCGACCCGTCCTACCATCTGCCGGCGTTCTACGAGGTGTGGGCACGGTGGGCCGACGACGGTCGTTCGCAGTTCTGGAACGAGTGTGCGCAGAAGAGCCGTGAGTTCCTCCACAAGGCCATCCATCCCGTGACCGGTCTCAATCCCGACAACTGCAACTACGACGGTACGCTGCGGGGCGGCCACGGCATCATCGGCGATGCTTTCCGCTTTGATTCCTGGCGCGTGCCGATGAACATCGCCTTGGACTACAGCTGGAGCTGCAAGGACCGGCTGTGGCAGCAGCAGTACGGCAACCGCATCCAGAACTTCCTCTATTCGCAGGGCATTGACAGCTATGTCGACCAGTACAACGTCGACGGCACGCCGGTCAAGCAACTCCTTCAGGCCGGCACCGACCACAAGGCAGCCCTGCGCCATTCCGTGGGTCTGGTGGCCACTGCCGCCGCCGTTTCGCTGGCCTGCACGCACAGCAAGAGCCGCGAATTTGTCGACCGGCTGTGGAATCTGGAGAACAAGCCCTATGCCGACGGCTTCTTCGACGGCTATTATGATGGTTTGCTCCGCCTCTTTGCCTTCATGCACCTGAGTGGCAACTATCGGGTCATTGAACCTGAGGCCGGTGTTAGCGGTAACAGGTGAACTGATGGATGAAATGTGAATGGAAAAACAAGAAATGATACACCAAATGATGATATTTGTTACATACGACAAAGCGAATTTCCCTAAAAAATCCTAATTTTGCATCGTAATAAAGGATTTCGTCGATTCTTTTACCTATCACTTTAACTAATAACTTTAACTAAAAACTGACATGAGAAAAATTAGTAGATTTCAAAAGCCGTTAGCATTGCTATCCTTTCTCTGCCTGTTCCCTATAGGGATGTTGGCTCAGAGCATAGTAAAAGGTGTAGTGACTGACTCCAGTGGCGAACCTGTCATCGGTGCTACCATCAAGGTGGATGGCAGCAAGGCTGGTGGAGCAGTGACCGATCTGAACGGCCAGTTCTCCATCAACGCTGCGCCCAATGCCACGTTGACAATCACCTATGTAGGTATGGAGCCGAAGACCGTAAAGGTTGAGGCCGGCAAGCCGTTGAACATCACCTTGAAGGATGATGTGACGGCCATTGACGAAGTGGTGGTCATCGGTTACGGCGTACAGAAGAAAAGCGACTTGACCGGTGCCGTGGCCTCCATCAAGAGCAGTGACATCAAGGGCTTGTCCACGACCGATGCCGGTGCAGCCCTTCAGGGTAAGGCTGCCGGTGTGCAGATCATCAATTCCGGAGGTCCCGGTGAGGCTGCAGACATCCGTGTCCGTGGTTATTCTTCCAACAGCGGCAACATCAGCCCGCTGCTCATTGTCGACGGTTTGAAGGTGGACAACATCCAGTATCTTGACCCGACCATGATTGAGAGCATGGAAGTATTGAAGGATGCCGCTTCTGCCGCCATCTACGGTGCACAGGCCGGTAACGGTGTCGTAATCATCACGACCAAGAACGGTGCTGCCAACGGCGGCAAGGCACAGGTGTCTTACAGCAGCAAGTTCACCATCCAGTCCTTGGGTCGGCGCGCCCAGCTCTTCGATGCTCCGGAGTATATTGAATACCACAAGTACATCGGCGACATTGACGATGCCTTGCTCCAGTCTAACGGATACAACGGACAGAACACCAACTGGTACGACGAGGTGTTTGAGACCTCGTTGGCCCACCAGCACAGTCTCACCGTGCAGGCCAGCAACGGCAAGGGACGCTTCCTCGCCAACCTGAACATCCTGAACAACAACGGTATCGTCAAGGGAGACCGCGATGTCTACAAGCGTTTGACCGGCCAGATCAATGCCGATTACGACATCTACAAATGGTTGAACATCAGCACCAACACCTCGTTTGAAAAGTATAAGACCAGAGGCGTGTCCAAGGGATATGGCTCTATGCTGAACTCGGTGGTGTCCATCGACCCTCTGACCCCTGCCTACATCAGCAATGTGGACGACTTGGCGTCAGGCATGAAGGCCCAAGTGTTGGCCGGCGGACCGGTGCCGACCGACCCGAACCACAACAACGACTACTACGGTACGTCCAAGTATGTGGATGAGGCCACGGGCAACCCGCTTTACCGCATTGTCGCCAGTGACAGCTATACCTCCGGCATCAATGTCCGCGGTACGGTGGCCGCCAATGTCAAGCCGTTCAAGGGCTTCACCTACACCTCCCGTCTGGGCTACCGCATCACCCAGAGCAACTACCATTCTTACTCGGAACCGTTCTGGTTGTCTGCCATGGCAAACAGCAATATGTACTCCATTGCGGCCAATACCAACAACGGACTGTACTACCAGTGGGAAAACTTCGCCAACTACCTGAACACCTTCGGCAAGCACACGATAGGAGTCATGGCCGGTATGTCGTTCACCAAGAACCATTGGGACAACGGTTCCATCAGTTCCAGCGGACAGGACATCCTCCAATCCTACCTGCCCAACTTCCGCTACATCGACTATCTGCTCTCCGATGCGACCAAGAGCGTGGGCAATGCACCGGGCGATGCTACGGAGCTGTCGTATTTCGGCCGTGTGTCCTACAACTATGACAACCGCTACTTCTTTCAGTTCAACTTCCGCCGCGATGCGTTCGACTCCTCGAAGCTGTCGAAGGATGCCCGTTGGGGTAATTTCCCGTCTGTGTCGGCCGGTTGGACCATCAGCAACGAAAAGTTCTTCTCGGAACACATCAGCCGTGATGCCATCTCGTTCCTGAAGCTCCGCGGATCCTGGGGACAGAACGGTAACGTCAATGTGTTGAGCGGCTACCAGTATGCTTCCACCATTGCCCTCAACGGGAGCTACTATCAGTTCAATCCTTCCATCGGAGACGGTACGCTGACCCTCGGTTCCAAACCGTCGGGCCTGACCAATCCGAACCTGAAGTGGGAGACCTCCGAACAGCTTGACTTTGGTCTGGATGCCCGCTTCCTCAACGACCGTTTGACGTTGGGCGTGGACTGGTACCGCAAGACCACCAAGGACCTTTTGGTTACCATCTCTCCGCTCCCCGAAATCGGTGTCAGCAGCAGTATCATCAACACCGGTAAGGTGCTCAACACCGGTCTCGACTTCGAATTGGGATGGAAAGACCATATCAACGACTTCAAGTACAGCGTTTCCGTAAACGGTTCGACCCTGAAGAATGAGGTGCAGGCCGTGTCCGACCTCGTGAGCCGCGTGACCACGCTCGGCATCTCCGGCATCAACACCGTGCTCCAGCCGACGTTCGAGGCAGGCCACCAGGTATGGTATTTCCGTGGCTACAAGTATGCAGGCGTAGCCGAGGATGGCAGCGCGCTCTACTATGACAAGAACGGGAAGATTACCGCAGCTCCCACCGACGAGGACAAGCAGGATTTGGGTTCCGGTATTCCGAAGTTCACCTACGGTCTCACGTTCAATGCCGAGTACAAGGGCTTCGACCTGACCGTCTTCGGTACAGGTTCTGCCGGAAACAAAATCTACAACGTGATGGTTTCCGCCGACCGTCCCAAGACCAACGGTATCGATGTCTACTGGAGGGATTCCTGGAGGGAAGACCGCACCGATGCAAAGTATCCTGACATGAGGAAGGTGTACACCGACTGGAAATTCTTCAGCTCCAGTGCTGCGGTATTCAGTGGTTCGTACTTCAAGATCAAGCAGATCCAGTTGGGCTACACGCTGCCCAAGGCCGTCACCGGTCGGATCGGCATCAGCGACCTGCGCGTGTTCTGCTCTTTGGATGACTTCTTTATCTTCACCAGCTATCCCGGTGCCGACCCGGAAACGGCTTCCATGAACAGCTCGTCTTCCCGCGGCTTTGACAACGGTACTTATCCTACCTCCAAGAAGATGGTGTTTGGTGTCAACGTAACATTCTAACCTTTATAAACGATACAGCTATGAAGAAAATTATATTTTCCACGTTACTGACCCTTGCTGCTGCAGGCACCGTGACCCTCACCACCTCGTGTGAGGACCAGCTTGACATCGACCAGAAGGGTGTTACTCCGACTGACAGTTTCTACAAGACGGATGCCGATGCGGAGGCTGCGCTTACCGCTGCCTACGAAGATTTCATCGTGAATGTCTTTGGACGCAACGGTGCCTATATCTATACGCCAATCCGGTTGATTACCAACGAGTGCGGCGACGATGTGCTGGCAGCCGGTGAAAATTCGGGCGACAACACGTTCGGCATCATGCTGAACCAGTTCTACTACGATGCAGATGCCGAGGTGGTCAGAAATATGTATTCGGGTCTCTACCTCTCGGTCTACACCTGTAACTTGGTGCTTGACCATTTCTCGGAAGGCACGTCTGCCGTCCAGAAACGCTGCGTTGCCGAGGCCCGCGTGCTCCGTGCCTTCGACTATTTCCTGCTGGCCAATCTTTGGAACACTCCCCCGTTGGTCACTCATGTGTTGGAGGCTTCGGCACTGCCGTATAACTGCGACAAAGACCCCGACAACCCCATGACCCACGAGCAGCTGATTGAATGGATTGCTCAGGAGTGCGAGGCCGCCGTGCCCAATCTGGACGAGCGTGCCAGCACCGCCGACAAAGACGGTGCCGTGAAGGTGACGAAGGGTTTTGCCAACGCGCTTGCCGGCAAGGCTTACCTGTTCGCCGGCCAGTATGACAAGGCCAAGACCGCCCTCAAGAAGGTGATTGACTCCGGCAAATACGCTCTGGTTCCCGGCGAGGAGTATGCCGACAACTTCCACATCGAAGGGGATGCCAATGCCGAGAAGGTGTTCGAGGCCAATTTGGAGTACAATGCAGGAAAAAGCACTTGGAGCGGCCCCATCCAGCGTTCCAGTTGGATGGAACCCAACTACTGGAACTGGCGTTCCGACCACTTCGTGGTGGCTCCGCATCGGGTTTACTGTGGTATTGACGGCTGGGGCGGCCTGGGCGTTCCGCAGTGGTTCGGCGACGAGTTCTATGCCAACGACGGCGACTCTTACCGCCTGCAGGCCACGTTGAAGCACATCGACGATGCCGTTTACCACATGTCGTACAACAATCCGGAGATTGACAACATGACCGACGAGCAGAAGAAGGCCAGCAAGAAAATCGGTATCAACCATGCGACCCAGGGGCTCTATGGCAACTCCACATGGCTTGCCTTTAAGCAGATGCAAAGGGTTTCCGATACGGACGGCCAGAAGTACGGCGACGATATTCGTATGAACAACTACATCGTGATGCGGTATGCCGAGGTGCTGCTCAACTATGCTGAGGCTTGCATCCAGACCGGCGACCAGTCGGAAGCCAAGAAGTACATCAATGACATCCAGCGGCGTGCAGGCTCCAAGACCATCAGCGAGACGGTGGACATGGAGGTGCTGAAGCGGGAGAAGTCCTACGAGCTTTGGCTGGAGGGATGCCGCTGGTTTGACATCATGCGCTGGAAGGATGCCAAGGCCATCAGCCGTCTGGAGCAGTCCGGAACGATTGTTCCCCACCTGTGGGACAAGCTGTTCAGAACACCGCAGGCCAGCGACCAGAACGTGACTTGGGAGCATGGTACGGAAGCCAACAGCCGCTTCTACACCACCAACACCCCCGAGACCAACTTCACCGTCGGCTTCAAGGCAGGCAAGCACGAGTTCTTCCCCTATCCGCAGACGGTCAAGGACAAGAACCCCAACCTGGAACAGAACACCGGTTGGTAACCGCGCAGATTCCATTCATTCTTATACACGACGAGGGAACTTCCCAACGGAGTTCCCTCGTTGTATGAAAAAAAACAGCCGAAAAAGGGCCGATGTTACCGCGTGCAAAAAGAATGAAACAACAGGAACGCCCCTGTTTCCTGGAAATGCGTAACTTTGCGGCGGAAATCAAACCTAATCCATATCAACTTAAAACTACATGACAATGAACAAAAAAACACTGTTTGTCTCGCTGTTGGCGGCCACGCTGCCCGGCATCAGCATGGCACAGAAAGCCACCGTCACGGTGGATGTGCAGCACCCCAATCATGCCATATCCCCGACGCTCTTCGGCATCTTCCTCGAAGACATCAACCTCTCGGTGGACGGCGGTCTCTATCCCGAGCAGGTGAGAAACCGCTCCTTCGAGGATGCCGACACGCTGGCCTGCTGGAAATTCGACGCAGCCAAGGGCAAGGCCGAGGTGGCCAAGGCCAACCTCAAGAACCAGAGAGACCCGATTCTGCCGTTGAACCACCTCAACCGACAGTTCCTGAAGGTGTCGGCTGACGGCGCTTTCACCGTCAGCAACGAGGGATTCTGGGGCATCAATCTGGCGCAAGGCGACCGCTATGATTTCAGCGTGGCACTGCGCACCCCGGACAACCGCCAGTACAAAGGCACCCTGAAGGTAGCACTGGTCAACGGCCACGGAAAGACATTGGCCGAGGCCGCCCTGCCGGCAGCCACCAATGCGTGGCAGTATGCCAAGCTGGTGCTGACACCCTCCGAGGCGTGCCACCATGCCAAACTCGTGCTCTCCGGCGACGGCCGGGGTGAGCTGTGCATGGACATGGTGAGCCTCATGCCTCAGAAGAAATGGGGAAAGAGCGGCGTGCGCCCCGACCTCGGACAGGCCCTTGACGGCCTGCATCCCACCTTCTTCCGCTTCCCCGGCGGCTGTTGGGTGGAAGGCGAAGAAATCGCGCAACGCTACCAGTGGAAGAACACCGTCGGACCGGCTGACAGCCGCATCCCCCTGTGGAACATCTGGGGCTATACGGCCACCCACGGCATCGGCTACCACGAGTACCTGCAACTGGCGGAAGACCTGGGCGCAGAACCGCTCTTCTGCATCAATGCCGGTGTGTCGCACAAGGAAACCGTGCCTGCCAACCTGCTCGACCAGTATATCCAGGACGCACTCGATGCCATTGAGTACGCCAACGGCCCCGTGACCAGCGTGTGGGGTGCAGCCCGTGCCCGCAACGGCCATCCGGCTCCCTTCAACATGAAGTATATCGAGGTGGGCAACGAAAACTTCGGCAGCGGCTATTTCAAGAACTACGAACTGATTTCAAAGGCCATCCTCGCCCGCTATCCGGAGATGCACATCATCGCCAACGACTGGAGCGGATCGCACCCGACCGTTCCTGCACCGGCCTTGATTGACGAACACTACTACAATACCCCCGACTGGTTCGTGCTGAACGCCAACCAGTACGACAAGCGCGACCGCGGAACGGCCAAGGTGTTCATCGGCGAGTATGCCGTGACCAGCCAGACGGGCAAGGGCAACCTGAAGGGTGCCGTCGGCGAGGCCGCCTTCATGACGGGTCTGGAGCGCAACTCCGACCTCGTGGCCATGGCCGCATACGCCCCGCTGTTCTGCAACGTGAACCACCAGCGCTGGCCCATCAACCTCATCAACTACGACAACCACCGCTGGTACGGTCTGCCCAGCTACTACGTGCAGAAGATGTTTGCCGAGAACCAGGGCACGAAGAACCTGCCCGTGACGGTGAAGGGCGGTCCGACCATCACGCTTCCGACCGCATCGGGCGGCATCGGACTGGGCACGTGGAAGAACAGTGCCGAGTTCAAAGACCTGAAGGTGACTACGCTCAAGGGGAAGATGCTCTATCAGAACGACTTTGCCCGGAACATCGACGACTGGGAGAAAATGGGCGACGGCGCGTGGAGCGTCAGCGACGGTGTGCTGCGGCAGTCGTCGTTCTCCGCCGGCGTGACGGCTTTCACCGGCAACGACAACTGGACGGAATACGTCATCACGCTCAAGGCCCGCAAGCTGTCGGGCGAGAACGGCTTCCAGATTTACTTCCACCACCAGAAGGGCAAGAACCGCCGCCTGCGTTGGGACATCGGCGGCTATTCCAACTCCATCTGCGAGATGAATGCCAACATGGGTTCCAAGAGCATGGACTATTCCATCGAGGAAGGCCGCTGGTATGACATCCGCCTGGAGGTGACCCCGTTTGCCGTGAAAGGCTACATCGACGGGAAACTCGTGCAGGAGGCCTCCTTCGCCGACAAGAACACCCAGACCATCTGCGCCAGTGCCGCCATCGACGAGAAGAGCGGTGACCTCATCGTGAAGGTGGTGAATGCTGCCGACAAACCCGTACAGACCACTGTGGAGCTGAAGGGTGCCGGATCGTTGGCCGCCCAGGCCGATGCCATCGTGCTGACCTCGGCCAGCGGACTCGACGAGAACAGTCTGGACCAGCCCGAAAAGGTGGTGCCGAAGCAGGAGACCGTGGCCGTCAAGAAAGGCGGCATCGCCCGCAAGTTCCCGGCCAATTCCGTAACCGTATTACGAATCCATAAGAAATGACTATGAACCCCAAAAGAAACAAATCCCGTAACTGCATGGCGGGTCTGCTGTGCCTGTGCGGACTGCTGCTTGCATCCTCCCCGGCGGATGCGCAGAACAAGGCTTTGCCGGAGGCCGCCAACCCCTATTTCGCTCCCGTCACCGGGCAGTCGGCTGCCCCGAATCCGGACGGCTTCATCCAGCGGTGGCTGTTGCTGGAACCCATCTCCATGCCCCTCAAGTCGAACACGGGCTTCACGGACTCCTATCTGAAACAGGCGTTCAACACGCAGTATTTCCCGAAACAGTTGGAAGTGCTGCCCAAGGACGGAGCCTCGGTGAAGGTCGGCAAGGAGAAGTTGAAGTGGCACGCCCTGGACAGCAAGCTGTTCAACGTGAAACTCTTCCGCTTCGCCACCTCGTTCGAGAAAACCAAGTACGGCGTGCTGTTCTGGGCTGTGACGGTGGTCGATTGCCCGGAGGAAATGACGGATGTCCGTCTGGCCGTCGGCTCGAACAGTGCCTCCATGTGGTGGCTCAACGGCGAGGAGGCCGTGATGCTCGAAGGCGACCGGCGCATGGTCCGCGACGATGTGGTGTCGAAGCGGCTGACCCTGAAGAAGGGGCGGAACATCCTCCGCGGCGCGGTCATCAACGGTCCGGGCATGAGCGACTTCTGCATCCGATTCCTTGACGGACAGGGCCGTCCCGTCCGTAACCTATCCATTAACGTGAAGTAAGACTATGAGACAGACATTATATCTTGGTGCTTTTTGCGCCTTGTTTGCCGCTTCGGTGTCCGAGGCGGAAGCGCAGGTGGGAGAACCTTTCATCCACGACCCGTCGACGATTGCCGAGTGCGACGGAAAATACTATACCTTCGGCACCGGCGAAGGCGGACTGTGGTCGGCTGACGGCTGGGTATGGCAGGGCGGTGCGGTGCGCCCGCACCGTGGTGCTGCACCCGACGTGCTGAAAATCGGTGACCGCTATCTGGTGGCCTACAGTGCCACGGGCGGCGGTCTGGGCGGCAGCCACCGCGGCGACGTGCTGACCATGTGGAACAAGACCCTCGACCCGAAGTCGCCGGACTTCAAGTACACCGACCCGGTGGTGGTGGCCTCGTCGCTCGACGATGAGGACTGCGACGCCATCGATGCCGGACTGCTGCTCGACCCGACGACGGGACGGCTGTGGCTCAGCTACGGCACCTATTTCGGATTCATCCGACTGGTGGAGCTGGACCCGCAGACCGGCAAGCGCATGGAGGGCAACGAATCCGTCAACATCGCCATCGACTGCGAGGCCACCGACCTGATCTACCGCAACGGATGGTATTATCTGCTGGGCACCCACGGCACGTGCTGCGACGGTGCGAACTCCACCTACAACATCGTGGTGGGCCGCTCGCGGAGCGTCACCGGCCCGTATCTGGACAACATGGGCAGGGATATGCTGCAGGGCGGCGGCAAGATGGTGATTGCCGCCAACCACCTCAAGACCGGTCCCGGCCACTTCGGACGCTTCATCCTCGGCGACGGGGTCGAGAAGATGTCGTTCCACTATGAGGCCGACTTCCGGCAGGGTGGACGGAGCGTACTGGCCATCCGCCCGCTGGTGTGGAAGAACGACTGGCCCGTGGCCGGCGACGAGTTCCACGAGGGCACCTACGAGATCGAGTCGGAGCGCAGGGGCTATGCCCTGGAGATGGCGGTCGACTTCGTGAGGATGCAGCGGACTGGCGGCCCGTTCTGGAACAAGCCGGCTGAACCCCTGAAGCCGGTCGAGCCGCAGACACTGAAGGATGTGGAGGCCGGATGGCCCGACGCGGAAGTGGCCGTGCGCATGAACGACTATATGTTCCGTCCCCACCAGAAGTGGACGGTCAGCGTGGCTGAAGGCAAGGGCGGCTGTCTGGGCACTCCTTATTATAAAATCTGCATCGAGGGCACGACCCGTTGTCTGACGGCCACGGCCGGAGGCGACGTGGTGGCCAAGACGGAATACACCGGCGAGGATGCCCAGCTCTGGCGCATCGACCAGCTCACCGACGGCACCTACCGCATCATGCCGAAGGCCGTGCCTGGCACGGACGAGCCGTTGGCATTGGTGTCATTGGGTGACTGCACGCCCGGTCTGGCTCCCTTCGATTTCAGCAGCGACAACTCGAAATGGAACTTCCGACAGCAGTGATTCTGCTTGGTTGAGACTTCAGGGAGGCCGTCGACGCACGTCGACGGCCTCCCTTGGACTTAAAACGTGCTGTCGACGTGCGTCGAAGGTCTCTTTTGGACCCAAAACGTGCTGTCGACGTGCGTCGAAGGTCTCTTTTGGACCCAAAACACGCTGTCGACGTGCGTCGACGGAGTGGCGGAGTAGAAATAGACGGAAAAATTTGGTTTTTCCTTCACTTAACCGTACCTTTGCAGACAAGTTATTACCATAATCAGACAGAGGAGGAAAGAATATGACGGCAAAACGTACAGTGCTCAATGAGGCTCAGCTCCAGTTGCTCGACCTGGTATCCATCATGAATTCCAAGGAGGAGCTGGAGGGACTGCGCAAGGTGATTACCGACTATCTGGAGCATCAACTCCAGGGCGAACTTGACCGACTGTGGGCTGACGGAACGCTCAATGACGAGAAAGTGGAGCGTTTCCGCACATTGCACGAAAGAACTCCATACCGCAAAGCATCAGTGCCATGCTGAAAGAACGGATCGTGCTTGACACGAACTGCCTGGTCATGTCGCTTTCCGCCCGCAATCCGTATTCCGAGATTTGGCAGAAGTTCGTAAAGGGAGAGTATGTGCTGTGTGTGTCCAATGAAATATTGGAGGAGTACGAAGAAGTGTTGGGGCGCAACATCAGCCCCAAGGTAGCGAGGATCGTATTGGCGTATATGCAAGTGCTTCCCAACGTGAAGTTTGTAGACCCGCATTACAGCTTCGGGCTTATCAAGGCAGATGAAGATGACAACAAGTTCGTGGATTGCGCCATAGCAAGCAATGCCATCTTTATCGTGTCGGAAGACAGGCATTTCAAAGAACTGTCGACCATTCCCTTCCCAATGGTCGCGGTAATAGGGATAGATGATTTTCTGAAGTATCTCAACAGATAGAGGCGGAAGAGTGGAAAGATGTTACGGTGTGCAAAAAGATTGAAACAACGGAAAGGGCGAAGTTCGCGGGGGATTGTGTAACTTTGCAGCAGAAAAATTGCATAACCGAAAACAAAAACAGATGAAAGAAAAGAAATTCGCAATGCTCGGCATCCTGTTGGCGATGCAGAGCGCCGCTTTGGCCCAGAACCCCATCGTGCAGACCCAGTTGACCGGCGACCCGGCCCCGTTGGTGGTGGGCGACCGGTTCTATGTCTATACCGGCCATGACGAGGACAAGGCCGACTTCTTCTGGATGAACGAATGGCGGGTCTATTCCACCACCGACATGGTGAACTGGACGGACCACGGGTCTCCCCTCGACCTCAGCTCCTTCTCCTGGGCCGACGAACGCGCCTGGGCCTCGCAGGCCATCGAGCGCAACGGCAAGTTCTACTGGTACGTCTGCGCCCACTCCAAGCTGAGCGGCGGCATGGCCATCGGCGTGGCCGTGGCGGACAGTCCCACGGGGCCGTTCAAGGACGCACTCGGCAAACCGCTCTTCGACAACGGCAGTTGGGACAACATCGACCCCACGGTATGGATCGACGACGACGGACAGGCGTATCTCTACTGGGGCAACCCGCATCTCTACTATGGCCTGCTCAACGAGGATATGGTGAGCTTCAAGGCCGTCGTGGATGCCAAGGAGGCCGTGGACGAGAGCCGGACGGTGGGGCGGACCGTGCTGACGGAGAAAGGCTTCGGCGCACCGGACATGGAGAAGCGCGTCAAGGGTGCGAAGTACAAGGACTTCTACACCGAAGGGCCTTGGCTGATGAAGCGCGGCAAGAACTACTATATGCTCTATGCGGCAGGCGGCATACCGGAACACATCGCCTACTCCATGGGCAAGAGTCCCCTCGGCCCCTGGGAATACAAGGGTGCCATCATGCCACAGGAGGACACCGGTTCCTTCACCAACCACTGTGGCGTGGCCGACTATAAGGGCCGCTCCTATTTCGTCTACCATACCGGCAAGCTCGGCGGCGGTTTCGGGCGCAGCGTGGCCATCGAGGAGTTCCAGTACAATGCCGACGGCACGTTCCCGATCATCCACCACACGCAGGAGGGCGTGACCCCCGTCGGCACGCTCAATCCCTATCAGCGCAACGAAGCGGAGACCATCGCGTTCTCCGAAGGCGTGAAGGCGGAACAGACGGATGCGACGGGTGTCTACATCTCGGAAATCCACACCGGCGACTACATCAAGGTGCGCGAGGTGGACTTCGGGAAGGACGCTCCGCAGACCTTCGCCGTCTCGGCGGCCAGTGCCTTGCAGGGCGGCACGCTGGAGGTGCATCTCGACAGCATCAAGGGCACGCTGGTGGCCAGCGTGCAGGTGGGCAAGACCGGCGGCTGGGAGCAGTTCCGGACTTTCTCGGCACAGATGCAGCAGCCGGTGACGGGGAAGCACGATGTCTTTTTCGTGTTCAAGGGACTGAAGGGACACAAGCTCTTCTCCTTCGACTGGTGGAAGTTTGAAAGGGACTTCGCCAACCCCGTAGTGTGGGCCGATGTGCCCGACGTGGATGTCCTCCGCGTGGGCGACAGCTTCTACATGGTCAGCACCACCATGCACCTGATGCCCGGTGCGCCGATTATGAAGTCGAAAGACCTGGTGAACTGGGAGACCGTGAACTACATCTTCCCCAAGCTCACCGACTCTCCGAAATACGACATGAAGGACGGGACGGTCTATGGCCGCGGCCAGTGGGCCACCTCCCTGCAATACCACCGCGGCAAGTTCTACGCCCTCTTCGCACCGAACGACAACCCCGGCGGAGAAACGTATCTCTGCACCGCCGACGACATCGAGGGGCAGTGGACGGTCCACAGCCGGATGCGCCATTTCCACGATGCCGCGCTCTTCTTCGATGACGACGACAAGGCGTATGTGTTCTACGGCACGGGCGAGATGGTGCAGCTCAATGCCGACCTGACCGATGTCGTGCCCGGCAGCCACCGCAGAATCTTCGAGCGCGATGCCGACGAGAAGGGACTGCTGGAAGGCTCGCGCGTCATCAAGCACGACGGCAAGTATTATCTCCTGATGATTTCCTGGACGCAGGGACATCCGCGCCGCGAAGTGTGCTACCGTGCCGACCGGATTACAGGCCCCTACGAGAAGAAGGTGATTCTCGAAACCGAGTTCCAGGGCTTCAACGGAGTGGGGCAGGGCACCATCGTGGATGCCCCGGACGGCCACTGGTACGGCATCATCTTCCAAGACCGCGGTGGGGTGGGGCGCGTGCTCACCCTCGAACCGTGCACCTGGAAGGACGGATGGCCGATGCTCGGCGATGCGAACGGTGACATTCCGCAGCAGATGCAGAAGCCGGTGCTGGGCTATGACGGCAAGGGACTGGTATACAGCGATGCGTTCGACAAGGAACGGCTCGACCTGCAGTGGCAGTGGAACCACAACCCGGTGGATGAGGCTTGGTCGCTGACCGACCGCAAGGGCTGGCTCCGCCTCAAGACTTCCCGCGTCGTGCCCAACATCTTCCTGGCTCCGAACACCATCAGCACGCGCACGGAAGGCCCGGCCTGCGAGGGCATCGTCAAGATGGACGTGAGCCGGATGAAGGACGGCGACGTGGCCGGCCTGTCCGCGTTCCAGGGCGATGCGGCACTGCTGTCCGTCGTGAAGGAGGGCAAGAAGACCTACATCGTGGGCAGCAAGGAGAGCGTCTCGCTCACGGACAAGGAAAAAGCCGTGACGGAGGTGAAGCGCGAGGAGGTCTACCGCCAGCCGCTGAAGTCCGCCACGGTGTATCTGAAGATGGAATGTGACTTCCGCCTCCACAAGGACTTGGCCATTCTGTCTTACAGCGTGGACGGGAAAAACTGGACACCGGCTGTCAAGGACTTCAAGATGGCGTATGACTACCGCCGCCTCTTCATGGGCACCCGCTTCGCCATCTACAACTATGCGACGAAGGCCGCGGGCGGCTACGTGGATGTGGACAGCTTTGAATATGTCAAATCAGTGAAGTGACGGCAGCATGGGAAAAAAAATAAAGCTATGGGCGGCAGGGCTGCTCTGCCTGTCGGTGATGCAGGCATGGGGCGCGGACTATGTCGTCACGTCGCAGGAGCCGGACGCTTTCGTCCTGGCTGCTGACGGGAAGTCGGCTTCCATCTGCGTGTCCCCCGACGACTGGAAGGGGGTCTTGAGGGCCGCTGATGACTTGGCCGCCGACATCCAACGGGTAACGGGTGCAACGGCTCAAGTGACTTCGGCCTCCGCGCCTGCACCGAAAGCGGTGATTGTCGGGACGCTCGGCAAGAGCCGGCTGGTTGATGCCTTGGTGAAGCGAGGCAAAATCAAGGTGAACGACATCAAGGGACAATGGGAGTCCTACCTGATCCAGAGCGATGGCGACAACCTCTATGTGGTCGGCAGCGACAAACGCGGCACCATCTTCGGCATCTACGACATCTCGGAGAAGATCGGCGTGTCGCCTTGGTACTGGTGGGCGGACGCACCAGTCAAGCAATCCCCGAACCTGTACATCAAGCACGGACGGTATATGCAGCCGTCGCCCAAGGTGAAATACCGCGGCATCTTCATCAACGACGAGTGGCCTTCCTTCGGCGGGTGGTGTACCAACAACTTCGGCGGCATCAACTCCAAGGCTTACCGCCATCTCTTCGAACTGCTGCTCCGCCTGAAGGCCAACTATTTCTGGCCGGCCATGTGGGGCACCAACTTCAACGAGGACGACCCGGAGTCACCGAGACTGGCCGACGAGATGGGTATCGTGATGGGCACGTCGCACCACGAACCGATGATGCGCTCCCACAGGGAATACCTGCAGCGCAAGGAGGAGGTGGGGCCGTGGAACTACGCCACGAACCCGGAGCGGCTGGACCGGTTCTTCCTGGAGGGCATGAAGCGCAACTGCAAGTACGACAACCTCGTGACCATCGGTATGCGTGGCGACGGTGACGTGGCCATGGGCAACGGCGACGATGCGGAAAACATCAAGACATTGGGAAAGGTGGTGGCTGCCCAGCGGCGCATCATCAAAGAGGCATACGGCCGTCCGGCCCATACCGTGCCACAGCTGTGGGCCATCTTCACGGAGGTACAGCGGTATTATGATGCGGGCTTCACCGTGCCGGACGACGTGACCCTCCTGTTCTGCGACAACAACTGGGGCTATATCCGCCGCAAGGGTACGGCGGAAGAGCGCAAGCGCAAGGGCGGATTGGGTCTGTACTACCATATCGACATGAACGGTGGGCCGTGGAACGACCGTTGGGTGGACACCACGACGATTCCGAAGCTCCGCGAACAGTTGCACGAGGCATACGCCAGCGGCATCGACCGCATCTGGATCATCAATGTAGGTGATTTGAAGCCCAAGGAGGTGCCGATTGATTTCATCATGCACTACGCATGGAACCCGGAGGCCGTCCAGCCGGGCGACGAACAGCCTTGGCTGGAACGCTTCTCCGGCAGCATCTTCGGCGCGGAGCATGCCAAGGAGGTGGCGGATCTGATTGCGAAGTACAGCAAGTACAACCTCATCAGGAAACCGGAGGTGCAGGTGTCCGGCATCTTCAACGAACACGAGATGCTGCTCACCTCGCAGCGGTGGCAGTCGCTCGTGTTGAGGGCGGAGCACCTCAAGAGCCAGTTGCCGGATCGGATGCAGGATGCCTACTGGCAGTTGGTCTACTACCCGGTGGTGGCCAGTGCCAATGTCGCGGAGATATACAACCGGGCCACCATGGGCGACAGCCTCGGCATCGAACTCCTGATGCAGAAAGACCGGGAGTTGTCGGACTATTACAATCATGTGTTGGCCGGAGGCAAGTGGAAGGGCATGATGTCGGACAACCACATCGGCTATACACAATGGTCGATTCCGGAGAAGAACCGCAATCCGCTGACGCTCGGACTGAAGGTGGAGCATCCTGTGGCCGCTCCGCCCTCAACCACAGAAACGGCCATCCCGGCCTTTGACTATTCGCGCACGACCGGCGGCAAGGAGGCTCAGTGGATTTTCCTGCCGGATCTGGGACGCGGAAAGGGATGTATGGGCAGCAGCAATGTGATGGCGGAGAGCCGGACGGACGGTACGGGTGCTGCACTGGAATATGACTTCGAACTGACGGCGGACAACGACAGTCTGGTGGTCGCCCTCGGCATCCTTCCCACGCAGGATGTGTATCCGGCGCGTGGCCTGCGTATCGGGGTGCAGGTGGACGACCTACCGATGCAGACGGTGGATGCCCGTCAGGGATTCCTCGACACCTTCGAGGAATATACGCCAAAGAACCTCGCGGTCTCCAAGAAGCTGAAGCCCCTGCCCAAAGAACCGCACCTCGCCTTGAACGGTTGGTGGAACGGCAGGAAACTGTTGCGCCGCAACGAGGTGTTCGACAATCTGCGTTGGCTGGCAACCACGGCCACAAGGCCGCTGAAGGCCGGCAAACACACGCTCCGCATCGTCATGATTGACCCGGAAATCGTGTTGGAACAGGTGGTCGTCAATCCCGACAACAACCGGTACAGCTATCTGGGCGCGAGCCGGTAAAAACAAAAAAGACGGCACAAAGTACGGATAAAAGAATGGAATTTCGTACCTTTGTGCCGTCTTTCTGATGATTCAACAACAAAAACCATATCACTATGAAACGAAATCTATGGGGGACGGTGGCACTCTCGCTGTTCGTCCTCGCCGCACAGGCAGAAGAAAAACAACTGACCAGTCCCGACGGTCGTCTGACGGTCACCGTATCTGACAGCCAAGGGCTGCCGACGTATCAAATCCACTATGACGGCAAGGTGTTCCTGCAGCCGTCGGCACTCGGTCTGAGCACCAATATCGGTGACTTCACCAAGGGCATGACGCTGTCCAAGGCTTCCGACGTGACGGCCATCCACGAGAACTATGCGCTGACCCGCATCAAGAAGAGCCAGATTGAGGTCAACGCCCGCCGGCAGACGTTCTCCTTCTCGAAGGACGGCAAGGCCATCTATGATGTCGAGTTCCATGTCGGCAACAACGACGTGGCGTTCCGTTATCTGTTGCAGGCGCAGGGCGACACCCGCTGCTGCGTCATCAAGCAGGAGGCCACTTCCTTCGCCATGCCGCAGGGAGCAACGTCGTTCCTCTGTCCGCAGATGCCTGCGATGGGCGGTTGGAAACGTACAGCCCCCAGCTATGAGACGAACTATGCGCTGGACGTGCCCGTTGGCACCCAGTTGAGTGAGACGGGTTACACCTTCCCCTGCCTGTTCCGCAACGGCAATGACGGATGGATTCTCCTCTCCGAGACGGGAACGGACGGCGACTACTGCGCCTGCCGCCTGTTGGGACGCGCCGACGGCTCGTATCAGATCGGATTCCCGCAGGAGGGCGAGATGAACGGATTGGGTTCTGCTTTTGCCGGTATCAACCTGCCCGGCAAGACGCCTTGGCGCACCATCACCCTGGGCAGCACGCTGGCTCCCATCGCCGAAACCACCATTCCCTTCGATGTCGTCGAGGAGAAATATCCGGCTTCCAAGACCTACGAGGCCAGCAAGGGTTCCTGGTCGTGGATTATCCGTATGGACAACTCCTGCAACTTTGAAGAGCAGAAGGAATACATCGACTTCTCGGCGGCTATGGGTTGGCAGACCGTGCTCGTGGATGCGCACTGGAACTACCAGATCGGCTACGACAAGATGGAGGAACTGGCACGCTACGGCAAGTCGAAGGGCGTTGACCTCTTCCTTTGGTACAACTCCAACGGCTACTGGAACGACGCACCGCAAGGCCCGCACGCCAAGATGCACAAGTCGGGCATCCGCCGCAAGGAGATGGCCTGGATGCAGAAGATTGGCATCCGGGGCATCAAGGTGGACTTCTTCGGTGGCGACAAGCAGGAGATGATGCAGCTCTACGAGGACATCCTGACCGACGCCAACGATTTCGGCATAGAGTGTATCTTCCACGGTTGCACCCTGCCCCGCGGCTGGGAGCGTATGTACCCCAACTTTGTGGCGGCAGAGGCGGTGCTGGCCAGCGAGAATCTCCACTTCTCACAGAAGATGTGCGACAAGGAGGCCAGTGATGCCACGCTCCATCCCATCATCCGCAACACCGTGGCATCGATGGACTTCGGCGGCAGCACCCTCAACAAGTTCTATGGAACCGACAACAAGCACGGATCGCAGCGCCGCACCTCCGATGTCTTCGCCTTGGCCACGGCAGTACTCTTCCAGAGTTCCGTGCAGCACTTTGCCCTCGCCCCCAACAACATGACCGACGCTCCGGCATGGGCTGTCGACTTTATGAAGACCGTGTCCACGACGTGGGATGATGTCAAGTTCCTGGCAGGCTATCCTGGTAAGTATCTCGTCATGGCCCGCCGCCACGGTGACCAGTGGTTCGTCTGCGGCATCAATGCCCAGAAGGAGCCGCTGAAGATGAAACTCGCCATGCCGATGTTTGCCGCAGGCACTGCGCTCAAGGTCTATACCGACAACAATGCCCTTGCAGGACAGGTGAAGACCGTGAAGCAGTCGAAGAAACAGACGTTGGACATCACCATTCCCTGCAACGGTGGTCTGGTGGTCGTGAATGAATAGACAAACAGCGAAAGGCATACATCATGGGAATCATCATCGGCATTGACGTGGGCATCTCGACCACCAAGATTGTGGGACTGCGTGACGAACACGTGGTGTCTCCCATCCGCATCACGGCGGTGGACCCCGTCACCTCGCTCTATGGAGCTTTCGGCAAGTATCTCCACGACAACAACATCAGTCTTGGTGACGTGGAGCAGGTCATGGTGACGGGGGTCGGCTCGGCGTATATCGACGGCCCCATCTATGGACTGCCCACTGGCAAGACGGACGAGTTCGTTGCCGACGGTCTGGGGGCGCGTTTCGAGAGTGGCCTGTCGAAAGCCATCGTGGTGTCGATGGGCACGGGAACCAGCTTCGTGCAGTGTGACGGCGACGACATCCGCCACATCGGCGGCATGGGCATCGGCGGCGGAACGCTGCAGGGGCTGTCGCGCGTCATGCTCAACACCGGCGACCCGAGACAGATCTCCAGTCTGGCACTGCGCGGCGACATCCGTAACATCAACCTGTTCATCGGCGACATCTCCCTTAGCCCCCTGCCGGGGTTGCCCATGAATGCCACGGCATCGCTGTTCAGCAAGGCGCAGTACGATGCGCCGCGGGAAGACATCGCACTGGGCATCATCACCATGGTGCTGCAGAGCATCGGGTCGGCCAGCATCCTCTCCGCCCTCAACACGGGCATCCGGGACTTCGTGCTGATTGGCAACCTCACGCTCTATCCCCAGTGCAAGGAAATCTTCCCCATGATGGAGAAACTCTACGGCGTGCGCTTCCACATTCCCAAGTACGCCGAGTTCTGCACCGCCATCGGAGCCGCCCTCAATTTCCGCCAGCAGAAGTCGTAAGTGACGGTTAATCGTCACTAAAAACGGAATACCCCATCCGACCCCTGAAATCGTTTCACTCGAGTGAAATGATCAAATCACTCGAGTGAATCGATCGATTCACTCGAGTGCCTGTTTTTAGCCCCCTTTTTCCTGATGCGAATCTGGAGGCGGTTTCGGATGGGTTATTTCTTGTGACGGTTGGCGCGCTGTTCGCGGTATTTGGCTTTCTGGCGGGCAGAGCCGCTGCCGTGCGCACCGGTGATGTATTTCTTCTTTTTGGCCTTGGTCTTCATCTTCCCGTCGTCGGTCTTGGAACCGCCGCCCCTCCCGAAACTGATGCCACGTTCGAGAATCTGGGAGAAATCGTCATCGTTCATGCGCATAAGTCAATCATGTTTAATGGTGGAACAGGCGTACCCCCGTGAAGGCCATGGCGATGTCGTATTTGTCGCAGGTCATGATGACATGGTCGTCGCGCACGGAACCTCCGGCCTGTGCGATGTATTGCACACCGCTCTTGTGGGCACGTTCGATGTTGTCGCCGAAGGGGAAGAAAGCATCGGAACCCAAGGCCACGCCCGTGTTCTGGGCTATCCAGGCTTTCTTTTCCTCCAGGGTCAGTACGTCGGGCTGACGGGTGAAGAACTGTTGCCAAGCTCCGTCGCGCAGCACGTCGTCGTGCTCGTCTTCCGAGATGTACACGTCGATGGTGTTGTCGCGGTCGGCACGTCGGATGCCTTCCTTGAAGGGCAGTGCCATGACTTTCGGGTGCTGGCGCAACCACCAGATGTCGGCCTTGTTGCCGGCCAGACGGGTGCAGTGGATGCGGCTCTGCTGTCCGGCACCGATGCCGATGGCCTGTCCGTCCTTCACGTAGCAGACGGAGTTGCTCTGCGTGTATTTCAGTGTGATGAGGGCGATGATGAGGTCGCGTTTGGCCTCGGGGGTGAAGGTCTTGTTCCGGGTGGGAATGTTCTCGAACAGCGCATCGTCGTCGAGTTTGATTTCATTGCGTCCCTGTTCGAAGGTCACGCCGAACACCTGCTTGCGCTCGATGGGTTCCGGCCGGTAGTTGGGGTCTATCTTGATGACGTTGTAGGTGCCCTTGCGCTTGGCCTTGAGAATCTCTACGGCCTCGGGAGTGAAGTCGGGCGCAATGACTCCGTCGCTGACCTCACGCTTGAGCAACGTGGCCGTCACGGCATCGCAGGGGTCGGACAGGGCCACAAAGTCGCCGTATGACGACATGCGGTCGGCTCCGCGGGCACGTGCGTAGGCACAGGCAATGGGGGATGCATCGAGGTCGGCCACATCATCCACGAAATAGATTTTCTTCAGTGTGTCGCTGAGGGGTAGACCGATGGCGGCACCTGCCGGAGAAACGTGCTTGAACGAGGCGGCGGCAGGCAGACCCGTTGCAGCCTTCAGTTCCCGGACGAGTTGCCAGGCGTTGAAGGCATCCAGGAAATTGATGTAACCGGGCCGTCCGTTGACGACCTCAATGGGCAGCTCGCCGTCGGTCATGAAGATGCGCGACGGCTTCTGGTTCGGATTGCATCCGTACTTGAGTTGTAGTTCTTTCATTGCGTGTAGTGGTGTGTGTCTTGTTTCTGAGCGCAAAGTTACGAAAAATGTGGCAGAAAACCGAATCTTGTCTGCAATTCGTTTGGTCAAAAGAAACTTTTCCTGTATTTTTGCACCCGTTATGGAAAAAAAGAGACATGCACTTCGGAAACTGCTTGAGGCGGTGGAGAAGGAGTTGGTGAAGAAGCCCAACCGGAAGACGCTCGACCGACTGGCTCTTCTGGCCGGATTCCAGGACTGGCAGGCATTTCAGGATGCGCTGTACGGTGACGACGACGGCATCTCCAACTATGAAGGATGAAAAAGAAGAGAGGCTCCACTGTCGCAGGACAGGAAGCCTCTCTTCATGTTTCTTCTATGGCTGTGAGGTTTATTTTGCAATGGTGGAACGCTTCTCCTTGATGCGTGCAGCCTTACCGGTGAGCTTGCGCAGATAGTAGAGCTTGGCGCGGCGCACCTTACCGACCTTGTTCACTTCAATGCTGTCGATGTTGGGAGACTCGATGGGGAAGATACGCTCGACACCCACCGTGCCCGACATCTTGCGGACAGTGAAACGCTTCTTCTCGCCGTGGCCGTTGATCTTGATGACCACACCGCGGTAGAGCTGGATGCGCTCCTTGGCACCCTCGATAATTTTGTAAGCGACAGTAACCGTATCGCCGGCCTTGAATGCCGGGAACTTCTTGCCGGTTGCAAATGCTTCTTCAGCAATTTTAATTAAATCCATGTTTGTTTCTTGAATTAAATTTGTTGTATCGTCCCGACGCAACATAACAGGCCACTCGTTACTTCCTGCCAGCGATTACGTGGAAAGCGGCTGCAAAGGTACGGCTTTTTTACGACACTTGCAATTTTTTGGTTCGCTTTTTTGTCTGTCACCCGTTTTTTTCGTACTTTTGCACGAAAGAAAGGTTCGTATGAAGAGAAATTTTATGGTCTTGACCCTTGCCGCAACCCTGCTGTCTGCCTGCCACGTCAGTCGGCAGGTGGTGTCGGTGGAGCGGCAGCGCATACTGGTGGATGCCCGTTATGATGCGCATCCGGACGGTCGTGCGGCGGAGTTTATTGCTCCCTATAAACATACGGTGGACAGCGTGATGGGACCGGTGGTGGGTCGCTCCACGCACTACATGACGGCGCAACGGCCGGAGGGTGACCTCTCCAATCTGTTGGCCGACATCCTGGTGTGGGCAGGCAAGGACTACGGTGAGCAACCGGCGTTCGGCGTGTACAACATGGGCGGCGTGAGAGCTGCATTGCCTCAGGGGGAAGTCACTTACGGTGATGTGCTGGATGTGGCTCCGTTCGAGAACAAAATTGCTTTCGCCACCCTGTCAGGTGCTGAGGTGTTGGAACTCTTCCGGGAGATTGCCCACGTCGGCGGCGAAGGACTGAGCCACGCCGTCCGGTTGGTCATCAACGGCAAGGGACAACTGCTTGAGGCCACAATCAACGGCGCACCCGTGGATTCCATCAAAGACTACCGCATTGCCACGATCGACTATCTCCTTGGCGGTACGGACAGCATGACGACATTCCGGAAATGTCGCAATATCAATTCACCGCAGCAGGTCAAGAACAACTCGCGGTTCATTATTATGGACTATTTCCGCGAACAGACCCGGCAGGGACGTGAGGTGGACTCCAAAGTAGAGGGTCGCGTCACGGTAAAGGACTAACCCACAAAACAGACCCATCATGAAGGACAAAAAGAACGGAAGATATAGCAGCAAAGTTTTGATGCTGCTGACTTTTACAGTATCGCTGTGCATCTTCTTTGCCGCACCCGCCGAGACTTCGGCCAAGAAATCCAGACAGCTCGTCGTTCTCCATTCCAACGACTCGCACTCCACCATCATGCCCGTCAGCGCGTTGCTGCCAGACACGATGAAGGCGGGTCGGGGCGGTTTCCTGCGGCGCATCGCCCTGTTGCAGGAGGAGCGCAGGCAGCATCCCGATTTGCTTTACTTCGACAGTGGCGACTTCAGCCAAGGTTCGGCCTACTATACCCTGTTCAAGGGTGATGTGGAGGTGGGGCTGATGAACCTCATGGGGCTGGATGCCGTCACCATCGGCAACCACGAGTTTGACTTCGGACTGGAGAATATGGCTCGGTTGTTCCGTATGGCCAACTTCCCTATTGTCTGTGCCAACTATGACTTCAAGGGTACGCCCTGCGAGGGACTGGTCAAGCCCTACGTCATCCTTCACCGCCAGGGACTGAAAATCGGCGTGTTCGGTCTTTCGCCGAAGATGGAGGGACTGGTGGCTGAGAAGAACTGCCAAGGGGTGAAGTATCTCGACCCGGTGGAGACGGCTCGGCAGACCGCCGCACTGCTCAAGGAAAAGAAGAAGTGTGATGTCGTCATCTGCCTGTCTCACATGGGATGGGGCGAAGGGCCGGAGTATGATACCGGAGTGATACAGGGCTCGCGGTACATTGACCTCGTCCTTGGCGGGCACACGCACACGTACATGAAGAGATTGAAGTATGCCAAAGATCTTGATGGTCGCGAGGTTCCCGTAGACCAGAACGGCAAACACGCCATCTGGGTGGGCAAAATGGTGCTTACGGTGGAATGATGGGACAGACTGATAACCAATAACAAAAGAAAAACAGAAACACATGATACACTACCTGAAAAAACGTGCCGGCAAGTGCGTCCTGGCCGTGATGTTGTTCTTGGCCGGAACGGCTGCACACGGCGAGTCCCGGCTCTTCAACCGTGACTGGAAATTCGTTTTGGGCGATGTGCCGGAGGCTGCGGCACCGGACTTCAACGATGGGGCGTGGGAGCACATCGGGTTGCCGCACTCGTTCAGTATTCCGTATTTTGAGTCGAAACAGTTCTACATGGGCTATGGTTGGTACCGTAAGGCGTTTGTGCTGGAGGAGGCCGACAAAGATAAGGACATCAGTCTGGATTTTGACGGCGTGTTCCAGGAGGCGGAGGTCTATGTCAACGGCCATCTTGCAGGGCGGCACGTCGGAGGCTATACGGGCTTCACGGTTCCCGTCAGTCCGTTCGTGTGCGCAGGGAAGAATGTGGTGGCCGTCCGTGTCAACAATCTGTGGCGCGCCGATGTGGCTCCACGGGCAGGCGAGCACGTCTTCAGTGGCGGCATCTACCGTAACGTGCGCCTCACCGTCAGGAATCCTTTGCACGTGGTCTGGGCGGGTCTGGCCGTCTCCACCCCCGACTTGGCCGATACGGACGGCCAGTCCTCTACCGTAAAGGTGGGGCTGACACTGGAAAACACTTCCCGACAGGACGAAACGGTGGACGTGAGGCTGTTGGTCATGGATGCCCAAGGCAAGTGCAGGGCGAAGGCGCGCCGGCGCATGACCCTGCCGGCAGGTCGGCAGACGGTGGACACGCTGCGGACACCGCGGGTGAAGCGTCCCGGACTGTGGTCGCCGGAAACTCCTGTGCTCTACACTCTGAAAGCCCAAGTGCTGAAAGCCGGGAGGGTCGTGGACGAGGCCGTTTCTTCCTTCGGCTTCCGGTGGGTGGACTGGACGGCAGACCGGGGCTTCTTCCTCAACGGCAAGCACGTGGTGCTGCATGGGGCCAATGTCCATCAGGACCAGGCCGGATGGGGTGATGCCGTGACCGATTCGGCTGCGTGGCGCGACGTGAAGATGATTAAGGATGCAGGCATGAATTTCATCCGCGGCTCCCATTATCCCCATTCGCCGGCCTTCGTCAAGGCTTGCGACGAGCTGGGCGTGATGTTCTGGTCGGAAGCTCCTTTCTGGGGAACGGCCGGCAACGGCCGTGACGGGTGGTGGACGGCCAGTGCCTATCCCACAACGGCCAAGGACACGGCGGCCTTCGAGCAGAGCTGTTTGCAGCAGTTGGAGGAGATGATACGGATTCACCGCAACAGCCCGTCCGTCATCGTATGGAGCATGTGCAACGAGCCGTTCTTCACGGCAGGGGGCACGATGGAGGGAGTGAAGCGGCTCTTGAAGCGGATGGTGGCACTGGCGCATGAGACAGACCCGACGCGAAAGGCGGCTGTCGGCGGTTGCCAGCGTCCGGTGGACAAGGACAGGATAGACCGCATCGGCGATGTGGCAGGATATAACGGCGACGGGGCCAACATCACGGAATTCCAAAATCCGGGAGTTGCCAACATCGTGTCGGAGTACGGCAGCACGATAGACCGTCGCCCGGGCAAGTTGGCTCCGGGATGGGGGGACTTGGCTCGCAACGAAGGTTACAAGGGCAGGACATGGAGGAGCGGACAGGCCATCTGGTGTGCGTTCGACCACGGAACCCTTGCCAACGGTGACTTCGGCAGAATGGGGTTCGTGGATTACCAGCGCATCCCCAAGCGACGCTATTACTGGTATCAGAAGGAAAATCTGGGCATCGAACCTCCGGCTGAAACCCGGGAGGGAACACCGGCCCGGATGATGCTGACGGCATCCAAGACGAAGGACATCAAGGCGGACGGGACGGACGATGCCCATCTGATGGTCACCATCATGGACGATGCAGGTCATGCGTTGAGCAACAGCCCCGATGTCACCCTGCGCATCGTGAGCGGCCCAGGCCGGTTTCCGACGGGCTCCAGCATCACTTTCAGCAGGGATTCCGACATCTGCATACTGGACGGCAAGGCGGCCATCACCATCCGCTCCTACTATGCCGGCGAGACCGTCGTTGAGGCCGTGGCGGAAGGACTGCCGTTCGCGCGTGTGGCACTGTCCTTTGTGGGGGCACCGGAGTACGAAGCAGGCGTGTCGAAACAGAGCGACGAACACCCTTACCGTCGGTTCGTGTCTTCCATGCAGCGTCACACGGTCTTGACCTTGGGAAAGGGGAATCCCACTTTTGCGTCTTCCATGCAGGCGGAGCATACCTCGCCACAGGCAACCGATGGAGACCAGTCCACTTACTGGGCTCCCGAACCGGCAGACGGACACCCCGTCTTGACGCTCGACATGGAGCGCTGCGTCTACATCCGACGGGTGCATCTGACCTTCCCGCAGCAGGCCGTCTACCGCTTCGTCCTGGAAGGGTCTCTGGACGGCGAGACGTGGTTCGCGCTCTCCGATTTGGGGAAGAACACGGAGGCCATGGATGCACGGGACATCCAGATACAGGATTCCCATATCCAGACGCGCTTCCTGCGCCTGCGTTTCTCCGATGCGGGAACATACAAGGTGGGACTGGCGGAAATCACAGCCGAGGTGGTCGAATAAAAATCAATATTGTACTACTTTTGGCAAAGAATATCCCATCCATATCGGTACGGAATCCGTACCTTTACGGCGGATTTGTTAACAGATAACCAAGAACAATAATGCAAATGAAAAGACGATGGGTTGTGGCAGCCCTTATGGTCGGGCTTCTGCTTCCGGCCGTTGCCGCCGGGAATTTGAAAACGGACAATGCCACGAGACTGTGGTACAATGCGCCTGCACGACATTGGCTGGAGGCATTGCCGATTGGCAACTCCCATTTGGGAGCGATGGTCTATGGCGGTACGACCGACGAAAACATCCAAATCAACGAGGAGACGTTCTGGAGCGGCGGACCGCACGACAACAACAGCACGCAATCGCTGGCCTTGCTGCCGGAGGTGCGCCAGTTGATATTCGACGGCAAGGAGGAAGAGGCCGCCAAGATCATCAACGGGCACTTTGTCGTAGGGCCTCACGGAATGCGTTTCCTGCCGATGGCCAATCTTCACATCAAGATGAAGGGAACCGGTGAGGTGGAGCATTTCACAAGAGACCTTGACCTGCGGAAGGCGTTGGCGACGACCTCCTTTGTCATCAACGGCGTGAAGTACGAGCGTACTACGTTTGCCTCCATGGCAGACGGCGTGATCGTGTGCCACATCAAGGCGAGCAGGAAAGGACAACTGGCCTTCGACATCCGTCTGGATGCTCCGTTTGAGCATCAGGCGCAGACCACCCCCGACGGAGCTACGCTGACCGTGAAGGGACAGGACCAGGAAGGCATCAAGGCGGCCCTCACGGCAGAATGTGTGGCCACGGTGCAGAACGACGGGACGGAGGCCACCATCATCGTGAGTGCAGCCACCAATTTCGTCAATTACCACGACGTGTCCGGCAATGCCGCACAGCGCAATGCCGACTATCTCGGCAAGGTGAAAGGAATGTCCTATGCCCAACTGCTGAAACGCCATGTGGAGGCGTATCAGAAGCAGTTTGACACGGTGTCGCTGGTGCTCCCGACGGATGCCAACTCCCAGTTGCCTACCGACCAACGGCTCGACAGATTCGTGGGCAGCAAGGATATGGCCATGGTGGCACTGATGTTCAACTATGGCCGCTATCTCCTGATTTCCTCTTCCCAGCCCGGAGGACAGGCCGCCAATCTGCAGGGCGTATGGAACGACAACAAGACTGCACCATGGGACAGTAAGTATACCATCAACATCAATACGGAGATGAACTATTGGCCGGCAGAGGTGACGAATCTGAGCCTGACGACCGGGCCGTTGTTCTCCTTAATCAAGGACTTGAGTGAAACGGGGGCCAAGACCGCCCGGGAAATGTACGGTTGCCGCGGATGGATGGCGCACCACAACACCGACCTCTGGCGCATCGCCGGACCGGTGGACGGAGCGCAGTGGGGGATGTTCCCCAATGGCGGTGCATGGCTCTCCACGCACCTTTGGCAGCATTACCTCTACACGGGCGACCGGGAGTTCCTGCGGCAATGGTATCCGGTGCTGAAGGGCGCGGCAGCGTTCTATCTCGACTATATGCAGCCCTTTCCCGGCACGCCGTGGAAGGTGAGCGTTCCCTCGGTCAGTCCGGAGCAAGGCCCCATGGGGAAGAAGACGGCGGTCACCGCAGGGTGTACGATGGACAACCAGATTGCCTTTGATGCCCTGTCCAACGCCATTCATGCTGCTGAAATCCTGGGCGTGGATGAGGGGGAACGGAAGGCCATGAAGGAGCTGTTGGGGCAGATTCCGCCGATGCAGATAGGTAAGTATGGCCAGTTGCAGGAGTGGCTCGTCGATGCCGATGACCCCAAGAACGAACACCGCCACATCTCGCATCTCTACGGTCTGTACCCCTCCAACCAGATTTCGCCGTTCTCGCATCCCGAACTGTTCCATGCCGCTGCCAACACGCTGAAACAGCGGGGCGACATGGCGACAGGATGGAGTCTGGGCTGGAAAACCAATTTCTGGGCACGGATGCTGGACGGCAACCATGCCTTCAAGATTATCAGCAATATGCTGCATCTGCTGCCGGCCGTGAACGAGAACGGACAGGCCGCCCCTGAGGACGGACGCACGTACCCCAACCTCTTCGATGCGCATCCGCCCTTCCAGATTGACGGCAACTTCGGAGTGACGGCAGGCATCGCCGAGATGCTCCTGCAGAGCCACGACGGGGCGGTGCATCTGCTGCCGGCCCTGCCCGACGAATGGGCGGACGGCGAGGTGAAGGGACTGTGTGCGCGCGGTGGCTTCGTGGTCGATATGCAATGGCGTGGGGGCAAGCTGTCCGCAGCCAAGGTGCGCTCTACCATCGGGGGCACGTTGCGTCTCCGCTCGTATGTCCCGTTGAAAGCCAAGGGACTGAAACCGGCTGCTGGGGCGTGTCCCAATGCGCTGCTGGAGCCTGCGGTCGTCAAGCAGCCGGTGGTGCAGCCACGGGTGGAAGAAGGGGTGAAGGCTCTCATTCCCACGGTCTATGAGTATGACCTGGAGACGAAGGCCGGTGAAACGTATCTTATCAACTGAACACCGAATATTATCAACTAAACAAAGCATATCATGAAGAAAGTATTGTTCACAGCGTGTACGGCAGTCCTCTTGGGCTTGCCCATCCACGCGGATGCCCAGTCGTGGGCAGCAGACAACGGGAACGGCACGTACACCAATCCCTTGTTCTACGATGAGTTTTCCGACCCGGACATCATTCGGGTAGGGGAGACCTATTACTTGGCCGGCACCACCATGCACTGTGCGCCGGGACTGGTCATCCTCCAGTCCCAGGACCTCGTGAACTGGGAACTTGCCTCCTATTGCTTCGACCGTTTCGACGATTCGGACGACTTCAACCTGCGCAACGGCAAGGAGGCCTACGGACAGGGTATCTGGGCTCCGGCCATCCGCTATCACAACGGCAAGTTCTATGTCTTCTCCAACATCAACGGACACGGCTTGCAGGTGTTCATCTCCGACAATGCCAAGGGGCCTTGGACGCATCATAAAATCGACGGCGACATCTATGACCTGTCTGTCCTGTTCGACGAGGATGGCAAGGTGTACGCCGTACATAAATACGGTAATGTGACGGTCACGGAACTGAAACCCGACCTGAGCGGACCGGTGGAGGGCAGCAGCAAGGTGGTGATTCCTGAAGGCAATGCGATGGGAGAGGGACATCATGTCTACAAAATCAACGGTATGTATTACATCCTCTCTGCCGACTACTCGCCGATGGGACGGATGCAGTGCGCCCGGAGCAAGAGCATCTGGGGACCGTATGAGACCTGTACCATCAGCGAGCGTGAGTCGTTCGGCTATTCCGGGGCATGGGTGGTCAACAACATGGGCATCGGTCGTCCGCTGCCCGAGGACGGCTTCGTGTTCAAGTCCAGCAAACCCGAGGACACCAAGCTGGTCTGCTCGACCATTCACCAGGGAGGCATCGTCGAGGCTCCTGACGGCACCTGGTGGGGCGTGTCCATGCAGGACTTCAACGCCGTGGGACGCACCACCTGTCTCTCGCCCGTGACCTGGGTAGACGGCTGGCCGTATTTCGGACTGGAGAAGAATCTGGGTCGCTCGCCGCGCACTTGGTTCAAACCCAACGATAAGGTGAAGACCCCTCGTGCTCCCTACGACCGGTGCGACGATTTCTCGGGCAAGACCCTCAAACCCGTATGGCAATGGAACCACAACCCCAACGACAAGATGTGGTCGCTCAACAAGGAGCGCAAGGGTTGGCTCCGCCTCCACTCCATGCCTGCCAAACAGTTGCTGTGGGCCAAGAACACTCTCACGCAGCGCGCCATGGGCCCGGTGTCCTATACCTCTGTGAAACTGGATGCCTCCCGTCTGAAGTTGGGCGACGAGGCGGGTCTGGGTGCTATCAATACGCCCTACGCCTCGCTGGGTGTGGTGAAGACCGACCAGGGACTGGCTCTGCGGTACTATGACCAGAACACCAATACGGGAGCCGTGAAGGAACTCGGCAACAACAAGGTGGTGTGGCTGCGTCTGTGGGGCGACTATGACAAGAGCCTGTTGCAGTATTCCTACTCCTTGGACGGCACGACTTGGAAAAACATTGGCGGACAGATGCTGTCTCCCTACCAGTTGAAGACCTTCCAGGGCGTGCGTGTCGCACTCTATGCTTTCAACCGGAATGGGGTGAAGGGCGGCGTGGCCGACTTCGACGACTTCAAGGTGGAGGAACCTCTGGCCGACAGGACGGCCAACCTCCCTGTGGGACAGAAGGTGGTGTTCTCCAATCTCGCCGACAGCACCCTGTTGTTGGCGCATCGCCACGGCATGCTGCACATCGGATGGAACCGGGAGGACCGCAGTCCCGAGGTCATCTTTGAGGTGCTGGACGGTGGCAACGGCACGGTGAAACTGAGATGCTCCGATGGTCGCTATGTCTACATCGCCGGTGCAGGCTTGTCCGCCGACGTGCGTCTGACGGCCGACGAGGCCAAGGCGGAGCGGTTTGTATGGCAGGATATGCTCTACAACCGTTGTATGCTGCTGTCGCTGAAGACGCAACGCTACGTCGGGAAGAATCCGGTGGACGGCAGTCCCTATTCCGCCGATTTCCAGGGTGCCGATGCCGGCATGAGGAACGGCTGCGTGTTCCGTTGGGAACGCTATTCGAAATAAAAAGTGAGTGCTACCATTTTGCTATGGGCTGCTTTTGCAGCCATAGTGAATGGTAGCATATTCTTGTCCCTGATATTTTGGGCGTGATTTTTGTCGTAGACATCGGTGAGCCCGTACATGAACTTCAACTCCGGCCTTAGCTTGAAGAAGGGGAGGTAGAAGTCGCAGCCTGCACCGATTTCCAGAAACACGTCCGACCGCTTCAGGCGGATGTATTCGTTGCCGCTGCTGTTGCTGAGGTTGAACATGGGATTGATGCCGGCCATCACGTAGGGGCGGTAGTTGTTGAACCGCTCCGCTCCGAAGACAAGGTCGCAGGCGGAGGAGATATAGGCCGTTTTCAGTTCCTGTCGCTGTTCTGCGCTCGTTCCCCCGCCGTCTGTCGCCGACAGGTTGCGGTAGGTGAGGTGTCTGGTGCCGAAGAGTAGGGCAGGGGCGATGCGGAACTGGAGGTGGGTGCTGATCCGGAATTCTCCCAGTGCGCCCACGGTGAATCCCGCGTTCCATCGGTCTTGGTCCACGACCACATGACTTTGGTGCTCCGTCCCCTCCTCGTCGAGGTAGGTGGTCAGTCCTGCGTTCTGGAACTCGATGTCCTGCAAATGCGTGCCCACCAGTATGCCGAAGTGGAACGGCCTTTGGTCGATATAGGGTTTGTTCTGCACGCGGCGCTGCTGGGCGAAACCGTGGGGCGAGGCCGCCAGAAACACCGCCAACAGCGTGATAATCTTGGTCTTCATACCACGAACAACGCACCTTTCCCCGCATTTATTGTGTCAGACGCGAAAAAATGCTACCCGAAATTAGGTAGTTTCAAAAATAATGTATACCTTTGCATCATCAATAGTTAGTATTCACATTTAATCAAACAAATATCAAGGAATTATGGCATACGTAATTGGTGACGACTGTATCGCATGCGGTACATGTATCGATGAGTGTCCCGTAGGAGCTATCTCTGAGGGCGAGAAGTATTCAATTGACCCCGACGCCTGCACAGAGTGCGGCACTTGCGCCGGTGTTTGTCCTTCAGAAGCAATCAGTCTTCCTGCATAAGACAATCCGTCAGAAAAGACAAGGACCTCTCACCTTTCCGTGAGGGGTCTTTTCGTGTGTGTAAGGTCAGCCTCCCTCACACAATCCACCCGTCAATCGTCCCCGTCTTCCTTCGAGGAGATAGATATTGCCATTATGCACCAGATCATAAACAAGGCTGGTTTTGTCAAGATACACATACCCACCTTCTATGATTTTCTCGAAGTCTTGTATTCCTATAGGATATTTCATATAGCGACCCTTTCTGATAAATTCGGGGCAAATTTGCTGGAGGGGCTGAGCGCGTTCACAGCCACAACACAAGATATGAAAAAGTTAGGCAGTGCATACCCTCCTAACGCGGAGTGCATCGGGAAAACTGGCAACCCGTATGCGGGTCCACCAGTTTAGCAACTCTAGGGCAAGGTTAACAATAAAGATTGATATTACCAAAATAATAAGGTTCAAATTTGAAAAATAGTATTCATTTTTGGTTTTCATATATTAGTGATGCAATATTTTAAAAACAAATTCAATACAACCCTTTGCTAGTAAGG
>CAVJNH010000004.1:0-55835 GCA_963651005.1 Oscillibacter sp. MSJ-31 | reverse complement strand
AAAAACAACTATGAACATGACAAAGAAAGAACATTACGAATCCCCTTCCATGGAAGTGGTGGAGTTGAGACTGCAGGGCTGTCTGTTGGCCGGCAGCGGTAACGAGACGTTTTCTACCGGCGACATTCCCGACGGAAATGCGTATGGTGGCAGCAGTATTTATGACTAAAACAACGGAAAAATGATGAGAAACAAGTACCTCTCTCTGGTAGCTCTGGCTGCAGCAGCCGTGGCTACCTCCTGCTCCGGCGACAACCTCGCCACGGAACAGGAACAGCAACCGAACGGAGGGCAGACCGTGACGCTCACGGCCTCCGTGGGCAACAACACCCGTGTGGGCATGGGCAGAACGGACGGCAACAAGGTGGCGTTCCATTGGCACGCCGGAGACCAGATTACGGTGCAGACCAAAAGCAAGACCGGTGCCACCAGTTACGCCAACACTGCGTTTAAGATTGCCGACGGCACGCCAACGGGCGCGTCCACGGCCACGTTCAATGGCACGGTGGAGGCAGGCTATGATGTAGCCACCTACGCCCTGTATCCTTACAATGTGAACCATACATTTGATACAGGCGGCGGAATCTCTTACAGTTTCCCCACCTCTTATAAGTATGAGACGGTGGAGAGCAAAATCTTCGGCAGTTCTGTCAGCACCAATATGCCGATGCTTGGCACAATAAACGACACAAAGATTTCCTTCCAGCACCTCGGCGGCCTGCTGGTCATCCGCATCGACAAGATGCCGAGTGCCAAGGGTTCTTTTTCCGTTACTGCAGGCCAACAGCTCTCGGGTCATTTTACCATTGATGACCTGTCTGGGAATCCCGTGATTGTCACCGCCGATGCGAGCACCTTCAACGGTGTGACTTTCTCCTATTCCAATGCGACAAAGGGCAGTGCCGGCGTGTTCTATCTGCCAGTGGCCACAGGCAGCTACACCGGTCTGAAAATCCAACTGTATGATGAAAACAATGCAGCCATTGGCTCTGCTGCGGAATACGGCAGCTTGACCGTGAACCGTGCGGACATCATCACCATCCCTGTCTACCAGAGTGCGGACGGCGCGTCCTACGGTTACGACTACGAGGTGAACGGCCACAAGTTCATCGACCTCTGCCTGCCCAGCGGCACGCTTTGGGCGGAGACCAACGTCGGGGCGACCAAGGCCGCCGACTACGGCAACTACTATGCTTGGGGCGAGGTGAAGACGAAGAGCTGTTACGATAGTGGCAGTTACGACACGTCTCTCAGCGACAAATACAAGACAGACGGAGGACTGACCACGCTCGAATCCTCGGACGATGCGGCCAACATGATCTGGGGAAGTTTCTGCCGGATGCCCTCCAAAGCCGAGTTCGCCGAACTCTTCGGCGACTACACCAAGCGATCCACGGCGAAACAAACGAACAGTGCCGGTAAAGAGGTCGACGGCTTGCTGATTACCAGCAAGAAGAACGGGAAAACCATCTTCCTCCCCCTTACGGGTTACTACAACAAGTCCACTATCAACTATATAAATAATCTCGGCGCTAACCATGGATGGTACTGGTCCAATGCACTTTGTGATGGGCAGGATGGCAATGCCTCCAGTCTCTACTTTAACCTGTCATACAACCTAAATCCACGCTATGTAAGCGGCTTCAATGAGTACGTGAACAGCGACGACTCCCGTTACCGGGGGCAGCCCGTCCGCGCCGTGGCCAAGAAATTCGGCGGCGAGATGATTGCAGACGGGAGCTTGCCCGACATGACCACGAACGACTTCAAAGACGGTTGGAAATGACACTAACAGACAAAACAAATGACAACGATGAAAACAACAGATAAGTTCCTTTCCGCCGTGGTTCTGACGGCGGCAGCACTCTGCGCCTCCTGCTCCACGGACGACCTCGCCGCACAGCAGCAGGGGCAGACGGAAACCAAGGCCGTGTCGCTCACGGCCACCATAGACCAGACCCTGACGCGCGCCGGCATGAGCCAGTCTGCCACCAGCGCAAACCAAGCCCTGTTCTTCTGGCACGAGGGCGACGAAATCCTCGTGCAGACCCAGAACTCGGACGGCGCGTTCTCCGGTGTGAAGTGCTCCACCAAAGACGCTACGGGCAGACCCGCAGCCATCTTCAGTGGCGACGTAGCCACCGGGGAAACCTTGGGCAGCTACGCCGTGTACCCCTATAACGAAAACCACGCGTTCACCGGGGAGAAGACCTTGACCTACAACCTCCCGGCCACGTACACCTACACCACCGTGGGGACGGAGATCTTCTCCAACACGACGGACGGCACGACCACCTATCCTGCCAACAGCACCAACATCCCGCTGTACGGCACGGTTGCCAACGGCACCATCTCGTTCCGGTATCTGGGCGGTCTGGCCGTCATCCGCATCGACAAGATGCCGTTCGCAGAGGGCACACTCACCGTCTCTGCCGACCAGCAGCTCTCGGGCGACTTCAAGGTGGATTTCGCATCGGCAACCGAGATGACCCCGGCTTCCACCGACACGGAGGCCGACAAACAGGTGACGTTCACCTTCAGCAGCGCGACGAAGGGCGGTGTGGGTGTGTTCTATCTGCCCTTGGCCACAGGCGAATACACCAACTTGACCCTCAAAATCAGCGACAGCGCCGGCACGGACACCCAAACCGTGCCCTACGGCACCCTCTCCCTGTCCGCCGCCAACGTATGGGCCATCTCGCTCACCACAGACAGCAACGGGAAGCTGATGAACATCCATTCCCTCGGCAATGGCCGGTACTATATCAACGGCTACACGTTCGTAGACCTCGGACTGCCCAGCGGCACGCTCTGGGCAGAAACCAATGTCGGGGCTACCGAGGCCACGGACTACGGCAGCTATTTTGCCTGGGGTGAGATTAAAACCAGAGAGAAAGGTACGGGTTGGGTGAATGCTTGGACTTGGGATACTTACCAGCACGGTAAGGAGAACAGTTTGACCAAGTATTATAGTGGCGACAATCTGACTATGCTCGAAACCTCGGACGATGCCGCTATTGCCAACTGGGGAGACTTCTGCCGTATGCCGACTATAGAAGAGTTTGCGGAACTCATCAGCAACTGCACTTGGGAGTGGACAACCGATGGCGTTGTCGGATATACCGTAAAAGGTGGCGACGGTTCGATATTCCTTCCTGCTGCGGGTTATGGACAAGATTTGCGATACCTGTATGAAGGTAGCAACGGCTACTACTGGACGGTGTCGCGTGCTACGAAAATCACTGGAGCCGTCAATCTTTACTTCGACAGTGGGTCCAAGACTTGTGCCATGGGTGATGGTCACGCCCGTTACTGCGGCCTCTCTGTCCGCCCCGTCGCTGGCCGACTGGAAACCTTGCAGGGCGAAACGGCCGAGAGCGTGAACTCAAACGGCTTCTTTGAAGGATGGGAATGATACGTTTATGTAAAACTCAAAAACAATGACGAATATGAAAACAACAGATAAGTTCCTTTCCGCCGCAGTCCTGACGGCAGCCGCACTCTGCGCCTCCTGCTCCACGGACGACCTGACCGCACAGCAGGAACAGGCGGAGACCAAGGCCGTGTCGCTCACGGCCACACTGGGCGAGACCCCGACACGCGCCGGCATCAACAAACGCTCCGGCAACACCCACACCCTGTATTGGCACGAGGACGACGCCCTCTCCGTACAGACCACGAGCGACGGGACGTTCTCCAACGCAAAGTTTGCCATCGCGACGGGCACGGCCACGGGCGTGACCTCCGCCACCTTCAAGGGAGCGGTGGACAACGGCGTACTGGTCGGCTCCTATGCCGTGTACCCCTACAACAAAAACCACAAGTTCACCGGAGAGGCGGCCTTGACCTACAATCTCCCGGCCACGTACACCTACACCACGGTGGAGAGCGGCATCTTCCCCAAGGACGGCGTGTTCCGCACCACCAACACCTGCGTGCCGATGTTCGGCAAGATAGACAACAATCAGGCTTCGTTCAAGCACCTCGGCGGTCTGGCCGTCATCCGCATCGACAAGATGCCGGGCGCAGCAGGCGAAATCGTGGTCACTGCCAGCGGAAAACTCTCGGGCAACTTTGAGGTGGCAGACCTGTCTGTCGACAACCCGGTGATTGCCACGGCCTCCACCTCGACGGCGGCCGACAAGCAGGTGACGTTCGAATATTCCGGTGCGAAAAAGGGCTGTGCCGGCGTGTTCTATCTGCCCTTGGCCATAGGCCAGTACACCGATTTGACGATTAGTGTGGATGGAAAGGACGCAACATACGGCACCTTGAACGTGGCGCGTGCAGACCTTATTGCCATTCCCGTCTACCAAGGAACGGACGGCACATCCTACAGCTGCACCTACGAGATGGACGGCCACAAGTTCATCGACCTCTGCCTGCCCAGCGGCACGCTCTGGGCGGAGACCAACGTCGGGGCGACCAATGCCGCCGACTACGGCAACTACTATGCTTGGGGCGAGGTGGAAACAAAGAGCCTCTACCAATGGGGCACCTATAGGTATGGTCATTCGTATTCCAACTTGACCAAGTACAACTCCTCTGATAGCAGGATGGTCTTGGACAAGGAGGACGATGCGGCCTACATGAACTGGGGCAGTTTCTGCCGTACGCCGACCTATCAGGAGTTCACCGAGCTTTGCAATACCGACTACTGCACCTGGACTTGGACCAGCAAGACCGCCTCTGACAACGAAACTTTCATCAATGGCTATGAAGTCAAGAGCGAGAAGAACGGCAAATCGATATTTCTCCCAGCCTCTGGCCGCTACAGCGAGGGAAATAACGACGTTTGCGGACAGAGAGGCTGTTACTGGTCCAGTACACGCCAAGCCTCCAGTGACGTAGTGGCATACGATTTTTACTTCACGGAGAGTTCCAATAAAGCCGACTCCTACAGCGAATACAAGTATGGTTTTTCCGTCCGCCCCGTCGCCAAGCCCTACAACAGCACCGTGCCCGACCTGACCATCAGCGGAATGGACTCCGGGTGGGAATAACACATCATAACCAAACAAAACAATGACAACGATGAAAACAACAGATAAGTTCCTTTCCGCCGTGGTGCTGACAGCCGCCGCACTCTGCGCCTCCTGCTCCACGGACGACCTCGCCGCACAGCAGCAGGAACAGACGGAAACCAAGACCGTGTCGCTCACGGCCACACTGAACGAGAACCTGACACGCGCCGGCATGAGCAAGGGCACCGTAGACAACACCGCCAAGTTCTACTGGCACAACAAGGATGCCCTCTTCGTGCAGACCCAGACAGCGGACGGCACGTCGTACTCCGGCACGATGTTCTGCACCACGGACGATACCGGCGAAACGGACGCCACCTTCTGTGGCGACGTGGCTTCCGGGGCCACTTTGGGCACCTACGCCGTATATCCCTATAACGAAAACCATAAGTTCACCGGTGAAAAGGCCTTGACCTACAACCTCCCGGCCTCGTACACCTACTCCACGGTGGACACGGGCATCTTCACCAAAACCGACGACAACGGAACAACCTACCGCACCAACAGCACGAACATCCCAATGTTCGGCACGGTTGCCAACGGCACCATCTCGTTCAACTATCTGGGCGGTCTGGCCGTCATCCGCATCGACCAAATGCCGGTCGCAGAGGGCACGCTCACCGTCACTGCCAACGAGAAATTGTCCGGTGACTTTACGGTGGAGGACTTGTCGGCAGCAGATGCGAAGATCACGACGGAAACCGCAACAACGGATGCGGACAAACACGTGGCGTTCACTTTCAGCGGTGCAACAAAGGGCGGTGTCGGCGTGTTCTATCTGCCTTTGGCCACAGGCGACTACACCCACGTGAGGTTTGAAATAAAAGAAAAGGGTTCCAACACCTGGTGGATGTACAGTTGCAGCGGAACGCTTTCCATTGCCCGTGCCGGGGGGACGGCTGTTTCCTTCTCTGCCGACGATATGGGATGCACCAAGAAAAACGCTGATGGCACGTACACCGTCAACAACCACAAGTTCATAGACCTCGGCCTGTCTGTGCTGTGGGCTGAGACCAACATCGGGGCAGAGGATTGCTTGGACTACGGCAGCGACTTTGCTTGGGGCGAGACCGCAACAAAAAGCAATTACGATTGGGCCACCTATAAGCATGGTACTTCGCAGGAGAACTTGATCAAGTACAACTCCTCTGATAACAAGACGGTCTTGGACAAGGAGGACGATGCGGCCACGGTGAACTGGGGGGAAGGAGTCAGAATGCCGACCAGGGCAGAGATGGAAGAATTAATAGGAGACTGTGAATTGATGTGGGGACTACGCGGTGATGGCGTCAAGTACCGTGTGGTGACGGGCAAAAAAGAGGGCTATACCAGCTATACCAGCAATTCGATAAAACTTCCTGCTGCGTCACTCTTCAACAACGACCAGGCCTGCATCTACTGGAGCAGTGAGCCCTTCGGCGATTACGCGTGGGGAATCATCTTTCTTACGACCGACGATACCAACATGTCCTGCACCATGGCCAGTCCCCGTAACTGGGGACTCTCCGTCCGCGCGGTTGCAGAAAAACCGATTGCAACGGAATAACCGTTTCCCTCCCATTTTCATTTCCCTGCCCAGAGAAAATTTTCTCTCTCGGCAGGGAAAATTCTTTCCCTCGCCTTACCCAAGCTCTACCCAAGCCCCAAAGAGCACTTCGGGTATGGCAAGGAGCAGAGTGCTTGCTTTCTGATTGCTTTCTGATTGCTTTCTGAGATAAGTGTTCTCCTCTATGGAAGCTGTGCAAACGATACGAAGGAATCCGGTGACCCGGACTTCTCCAGGGCAAACGCAGGAGCGCGCATAATAGAAGAAAGGTCGCGGTGTCTCTCTGACATTGCGACCCTTCATTGGTTGCGGAGGCAGGACTCGAACATGCGACCTCCAGGTTATGAGCCTGGCGAGCTACCAACTGCTCCACTCCGCGGTATTTCTCATTTGCGGCTGCAAAGGTACTCATTATTTCGGGGAAATCCAAATTTTTATCCAAGTATTTTTCAATTTTCCACGAAATCCACTCAAATCCACTCAAACTCCACGCAAATCCATCTAAAATTCACTCGGAAACCACCACAAATTCTCCGAAACGGATACGAAACAGGGACAGACGAAGCGTGTTACGGCTCCGGTCTGCCCCTGTTTTCCTACCTTGTTATTGTGTGCTATGGAATTCACTTGATGAGGTCGACGCTGCGCTGCAGGAACTTGTCGAGGGCTTCGCCCTTCAGCATGCCGTTCTGCAGGAGTGCGAGGTCGATGAGCTGGTGGACAACGGCGTTCTGCTTGCCGAAACCGGCCAGTACCTGCTGCTTCTTGTCCTTCTGCTCGGCAACGGCCTTCTCGGTGTTGGCCTTGTCGTCTTTCTCCTCCTGGGAGAGTTCGTCGGCCTTCTTCCCTTCCTGCGACTGGCGGAGGGCATCCAGACGGGCCTGCTGTCCGCGAAGCTCGCTCTCGATGGGCTTGAGGGCTTCGGCGGTGGCGGCGGTGCACTCGTCGAGCACGCGCTTCACGAGCGGATGGTCGCTGTTGAGCACGAGGTTGAACGAGTCGGGCATCTGGGCGTAGAAGTTCATGCCGGACTGGAAGCGGCTCATCTCCTTCATGCGGCGCATATATTCGTTCTGGGTGATCATGACGGGACGGGCTTCGGCTCCGAGGGACTGCACCTCGACCATGAACTCGGCCTTTTCCAGATGGGGCAGTTGTGAGCGGAATACGGATGACAAATTGGCAGACTCGTCGTCGCCGAGCGTGTTCTTCGGTGCTTCGTCCTTGACAATCAGTCGGTCGACGATGTCGGCATCGACGCGCGTGAAGCGGCTCTTCTCGAACTTCTGCTCCAGCATCTGGATGGCGGGCACGTCGAGCTGTCCGTCGAGCAGCAACACGCTGTAGCCTTTGTCCTTGGCGGCCTGGATGTAGCTGTACTGTTCCTCGCGGTCGGTGGCGTAGAGGTAGACGAGGGTGTCGTGCTTGTCCTTCTGTGTGCCCTCGATGAGCTGCTTGTACTCGTCGAAGGTGAAGTACTTGCCCTCCGTGTCTTTCATCAGTGCAAACTCCTTGGCGCGGTCGTAGAAGCTCTCGTCGCTCAGCATACCGTAGTTGATGAAGAGTTTCAGGTCGTCCCACTTCTCCTCGTATGCCTTGCGGTCTTCCTTGAAGAGGGCCTGCAGGCGGTCGGCCACCTTCTTGGTGATGTAGGTGGAGATTTTCTTCACCTCACGGTCGCTCTGCAGATAGCTGCGGCTGACGTTGAGGGGAATGTCGGGCGAGTCGATGACACCGTGGAGCAGGGTAAGGAACTCCGGCACGATGCCTTCCACCTGGTCCGTGACGAACACCTGGTTGCAGAAGAGCTGGATTTTGTCGCGCTGCAGCTCGATGTTCGACTTGATGCGCGGGAAATAGAGGATGCCCGTGAGGTTGAACGGATAGTCGACGTTGAGGTGAATCCAGAACATGGGCTCGTCGTGCATGGGGTAGAGGGTGCGGTAGAAGCTCTTGTAGTCCTCGTCCTTGAGGGTGGAGGGGGCTTTCGTCCAGAGCGGCTCCACGCTGTTGATGACATTGTCCTCGTCGGTGTCCTGCATCTTGCCGTCCTTCCATTCCTGCTTCTTGCCGAACACGATGGGGACGGCCATGAACTTGCAGTATTTGTTGAGCAGCTCCTGCAGCTTGCTCTTGTCGAGGAACTCCTTGCAGTCGTCGTCCACGTAGAGTACGATGTCCGAACCGCGGCCGTCCTTCTCCGTCTCGTCAATCTCGTAGGCCGGACTGCCGTCGCACGACCATTTCACGGCCTTTGCGCCGTCCTTGTAGCTCCGGGTGATGATCTCCACCTTCTTGGCCACCATGAACGCCGAGTAGAAGCCCAGACCGAAGTGGCCGATGATGTTGTTGGCGTTGTCCTTGTATTTCTCCAGGAAGTCGTTCACGCCCGAGAAGGCAATCTGGTTGATGTATTTGTCGATTTCCTCTTCCGTCATGCCGATGCCGCGGTCGCTGACGGTGATGGTGCCCTTGTCCGCATCAAGGCTGACGCGCACGGCCAGGTCGCCCAACTCGCCCTTGAACTCGCCCTGCTGCGCGAGTGTCTTGAGCTTCTGGGTGGCATCTACTGCATTGGAAACCATTTCGCGGAGGAAAATCTCGTGGTCGCTATAGAGAAACTTTTTGATGACGGGGAAGATGTTCTCGGTCGTAACCCCAATATTACCTTTTTGCATAATATAAAGTGAATCTGTGTTTTTTCGTTCAACACTGGGTTTGCAAATTGCGTGCCAAAAACCGGAGCGCAAGTGTTTTTCGGCAGACGGGAAGAAAAAAACGGCGCTATCGTTGTCCCGTTCGGAAATTATGATTACTTTTGCAGTTCCAATGTACAATAACTATGAAGAAAAGAAAGGAAAGCGCATGAGAAGCAGAACAGCGATTTGGTTTGAATGTAAGATTCAATACGAGAAGACCATGGAGGACGGCCTCCAGAAGAAGGTGAACGAGACGTACACCGTCGACGCGCTCAGCTTCACCGAGGCCGAGAAGCGCATCATGGAGGAAGTGTCGGCGTATGTCAGCGGCGAATTTGCCATCAAGGACATCAAGATTGCGCCCTACAAGGAAATCTTCTTCAGCGACGAGGAAACGGCAGACCGCTGGTACAAGGCCAAGCTCCAGTTCATCACCATCGACGAGAAGACGGAGAAGGAGAAACGCACCGCCGTCAACTATCTGGTGCAGGCCGGCACGCTGAAAGGGGCGGTGGGCAACATCGAGACGGTGATGGGCGGCACGATGATTGACTACGTCATCGCCTCCGTGGCCGAGACCGCCCTGATGGACGTGTTTGAATACCGGAAGGTGCAGGCCGACGACAAGCCCGAATACGAACAGCAGGATCAGGCATGATGGCAGGGTTCGACGTAAAGGGGCATCTCCGCGAAGTGCGTTCCAGACTGCCCGAAGGGGTTTGTCTCGTGGCCGTCAGCAAGTATCATCCCGTGGAGTATCTGCAGGCGGCATACGATGAGGGGCAGCGCGTGTTCGGCGAGAGCCACGAACAGGAACTTCGCCAGAAGGTGGCCGCCTTGCCCGACGACATCCGGTGGCATTTCATCGGACACCTGCAGACCAACAAGGTGAAGTATATCGCGCCCTACGTGTCGATGGTCGAGTCAGTCGACTCCCTCAAGCTGTTGGAAGAGATAGAGAAGCAGGCTGCCCGGCACGACCGCACCATCGACGTGCTGCTCGAACTGCACATTGCCGAAGAGGAGACGAAATACGGGTTGACACCCGATGCCTGCCGGCAACTGCTGGATGGGGGAGAATGGAAGCGTATGGCGCACGTGCGCATCTGCGGGCTGATGATGATGGCCTCGAACGTGGACGACGAAGCGCAGATCCGTGCGGAGTTCCGCGCGGCGCACCAGTTCTTCGACGAGGTGAAGGCACGCTGGTTCGCGGATGCCCCGTGGTTCGCCCAACGATCGTGGGGGATGAGCCACGACTACGCCGTTGCCGTGGACGAAGGCAGCACGATGGTACGCATCGGGACGGCTATTTTCGGTCCGCGCGTTTATTGAAATAGTACTGGCCGCGCTTCCGCGTGATTGCACCGTAGTTGACGGCGTGCGTGGGGCAGTGATGGTAACAGGCCAGACAGCAGGTGCACTGTCCGTTGTGGAGCCACACGGGCGGTGCACCTTCCGTTTTGATGTTGCCCACGGGACACACCTTGGCGCACCGGCCGCACCGGATGCAGGCTTCAGTGTCGACGGTGAATTTCCGGTCGCTGATCAGGCAATGGTTGAAGAACGGTCCGATGACATAGGAGTAGACGCGCGGGGCGGCTCCGAACTCCAGTTCCACCACTCCCGACTTCCGTTCCACCACGGTGTCGGCGATGTGCCTTACCACGGCGGTGGCTTCCGTCAGCTTCTCCTGCTCGCGTTCGGGCGTGTCGGTGTACATGAACGGCAGGCAGACATACGTCTCGGGCATGATGACGGAAAACTGGGAGGAGGCGTGGAGCCCCTTCCGCCGCAGTTCCTTGTTGAAGATGTCCATGATTTTGCCGGCACTGTCGCCGCAGGTCGTGACGGCGTAGGTGTAGGTGTCCGGACGGCACTGGATGGCCGCCTCCCGGACAAAACGCCGGACGAGACGGGGCGGTTGCCAGCCGTGGGTGGGGAAACAGAACCCCAGCCGCTCGCCGTCTTGGAGTGTGTAGTGTAGTGCGCCTTGCTGCAGGGCCTGCGCCAAGTCCACCAGTGGTTCGTTCGTGGCTTCCGACAGTTGTTGGGCCACCCAACGGGTGTTGCCGGTCCCGGAGAAATAGAATATCATGGCGCAAAGGTACTGCTTTCCGCACGGAAATGGAAATAAAAACCCGTTTTATTTTGTTTTTCTCCTCGCTTCGCACTACCTTTGGGCTGCGCCCGAAGGTACTCACGCTCGGAAATGCTCAAATAAATTTGGCATTTCCCTCACTAATTCGTACCTTTGCAGAAAGTAAAAGGAAGAACATGGGAATATTCGGATTCTTTAATAAGGACAAAAAAGAGACCCTGGACAAGGGTTTGCAGAAGACCAAGACGAGCGTTTTTGACAAACTGGCGCGGGCTGTGGCCGGAAAGTCCAAGGTGGACGACGACGTGCTGGACGACTTGGAAGAGGTGCTCATCACCAGTGACGTGGGCGTGGACACTACGCTGAAAATCATCGGACGCATCGAGCAGCGCGTGGCCCGCGACAAATATGTCGGGACGAGCGAGCTCAACGGGATTCTGCGCGATGAAATCGCCGCTTTGCTCTCGGAAAACAACACCGGAGACAACGACAGTTGGGAACTGCCCGCCGACCACAAACCCTACGTGATTCTCGTGGTGGGGGTGAACGGCGTGGGCAAGACGACCACCATCGGGAAACTGGCCTGGCAGTTCAGCCAAGCCGGAAAGAAGGTGTATCTCGGTGCGGCAGACACCTTCCGCGCAGCCGCCGTCGAACAACTCTGCATCTGGGGCGAACGCGCCGGAGCAACGGTGGTGAAGCAGCAGATGGGCAGCGACCCGGCCAGCGTGGCCTTCGACACGGTCAACTCGGCAAAGGCCAACGGGGCGGATGTCGTGCTGATAGACACGGCAGGACGGCTGCATAACAAGGTGGGGCTGATGAACGAGCTGAAGAAAATCAAGGATGTGGTGAAGAAGGTGGTGCCGGGGGCTCCCGACGAGGTGATGCTCGTGTTGGACGGGTCTACCGGACAGAACGCCTTCGAGCAGGCCAAGCAGTTCGCGGCCGTCACGCAGATAACCTCGCTGGCCGTCACCAAGCTCGACGGCACCGCGAAAGGCGGCGTAGTCATCGGTATCAGCGACCAGCTGAAGGTGCCCGTGAAATACATCGGGCTGGGCGAGGGGATGGCCGACCTCCAATTGTTCAACAAACAGCAGTTCGTCGATTCACTTTTCAAGGATGAATAGAAAGAAAACCATAGATTTCATCACGATGGGGTGCTCCAAGAACCTGGTGGACAGCGAGAACCTCATCGGACTGTTCGAGGCCAAAGGCTATCGGGTGACGCATGACAGCGAACGCCCCCAGGGCGACATCGTGGTGGTCAATACCTGCGGTTTCATCGAAGACGCCAAGCAGGAGAGTATCGACACCATTCTCGAAATGGCGCAGGCCAAAACGGAAGGACGACTGCAACGGCTCTACGTGATGGGGTGTCTCTCGGAACGCTATCTGGCGGACTTGGAGGCCGAGATTCCCGAGGTGGATGGATGGTACGGGAAGTTCAATTACAAGCAGTTGCTCGCCGATCTGGAGGAGGCAATGCCGGAGGGCGTACACCGCCACCTGACCACCCCGAAGCACTATGCCTACCTGAAGATTGCCGAAGGATGCGACCGGCACTGTGCCTACTGTGCCATTCCCATCATCACCGGACACCACAAGAGCCGCCCCATGGACGAGATTCTCGGCGAGGTGGAATGGCTGGTGGGGCAGGGCGTGAAGGAGTTTCTGGTCATCGCCCAGGAACTGACCTACTACGGCGTGGACATCGACGGACGGCAGCACATCGCGGAACTCGTGGAGCGCATGGCCGACATCCGAGGCGTGGAGTGGATCCGGCTCCACTATGCCTATCCGGCCCATTTCCCGTGGGACTTGCTGCGGGTGATGCGCGAGAGGAAAAACGTGTGCAACTACCTCGACATTGCGCTGCAACACATCAGCGACCCCATTCTGGAACGTATGCACCGCCACGTCAGCAAGGAAGAGACCTACGAACTGATACGGAGGATGCGCCGAGAAGTGCCGGGAATACACCTCCGCACCACGCTGATGGTCGGCTTTCCCGGAGAAACCGACGACGATTTCCAACAGTTGCTCGAATTTACGCGGTGGGCACGCTTCGAACGCATGGGAGCCTTTGCCTATTCCGAAGAGGACGGCACCTATTCGGCCAAGCACTACAAGGACGACGTGCCGGCAGACGTGAAGCAGAACAGGCTCGACCGGCTGATGCGACTGCAACAGCACATCAGTGCGGAGATAGAGGCCGGAAAGGTGGGGCAGACGCTCCGCGTCATCATCGACAGGACGGAAGGCGACTGGTATGTGGCACGCAGCGAGTTCTGCTCGCCGGAAGTGGACCCGGAGGTGCTCATCCCCAAAAGCGATGGGGAGCTGGCCGTCGGCGAGTTCTACGAAGTACGGGTGACGGGAGCCGAGGAGTTTGACTTATACGCAACGACACGACGATGAACAACAAGGAATTTATCACCATGCTGGCGGAACGCACCGGTTACGACCAGCGCACCACGCGGAAACTCGTAGACCATCTTGTGACGGCCATGGGCGACGCGTTCGTGGAGGGCAGCAGTGTGTCGGTGCCGAACTTCGGACTCTTCGAGACGAGGAAGAAGTTGGAGCGCGTCATGGTCAATCCGGCTACAGGGGCGCGGATGCTCGTGCCGCCGAAACTGGTGCTGACCTTCAAGCCCGCACAGACATGGAAAGACAAAATGAAACGGGAGCGGCCATGAACAAACTGACACTAAGCAACATCGCACAGGTCTTGGTCGGAAAGAACGGCATGGGACAGAAAGAGGCAACCGCCTTTGCCGCCGCCCTGTTTGACGTGATTCGCGAACGGCTGGAGGAGGAGGGCCTCGTCAAGGTAAAAGGGCTCGGCACTTTCAAACGGACAGCCGTCGAGCCGCGCGAAAGCATCAACGTGAGAACCGGTGAACGGGTGCTGATTGACAGCCACGAGAAAATCTCCTTCACTCCGGATTCCGTGATGAAGGAACTGGTGAACAAACCCTTCTCACAGTTTGAAACAGTGACACTTAACGACGACGTGGACTTTACCGACCTAAAGAATGATGCGCCCGCAAAGGTACAGGAAGACCATCCGACGGAACAAGTACTGGAAACGGAAGTTCCAGAAACAGAGGAAGAGCCGGAGATGGAGGAAGTTCCGGAAACGGAGGAAGAGCCGGATTCGCACTGGCTCCGCAACATAGGACTGGTCGTGTTGGTGCTGGCTCTGATGGCTGCATCGGCAGCAGGCGGATACCTGTACGGTACGGGGCGGATTTTCGTCGAGGACACGCCGCCCGACACCAGCCGCGTGGTTCAGTCGGTTCCCGTCAAGGTGGAACCGTCGGCAAAGGACACGGTGCTCAACGACACACTGACAAAAGACACGGTTCGGTCGGAGCAGTCCGCACCGATGCCGGAGACCAAAGACTCGCTGGACCGCTACGCCGCCATGGATGCCCGTGTGCGGTTGGGAGCCTACCGCATTGTCGGTTTGGACCGCGAAGTCAAGGCGCGAGAGGGCGACAACCTCTGGCGCATCGCAAAACGTGAATTCGGAAGCGAAGACATGGTGTGCTACCTTGAAGTGTTCAACGGACTGGGTGGCCAGGCTACACTGGAAAAAGGCCAAGTCATCCGGATTCCAGCGTTGAAATGGAAGAAAAAGAAACGTCAGAACCAGTAGAAAGGACTATCCGTATGGGAGAAAGATTCGATTTTACAGATCAGGAAAAAGCGGCGGTACTGGAAATCCGTAAACTGCTGCGGAAGGAAATCTCTCCGTCGCTCATGGAAGGTGACGAGGAGAAGATGCAACGCAGAATCCGACTGCTGACGGAGTCGGAGCATTTCCACCGCGACGTGTTCGGGCTGAACCCCGTCTTGCAGGCTTTCCAGACGGCAAGGCTCATCGTGGAGGAAACGGGACTCAAACGCGACGCCGTGTTGGCGGTGCTGCTCAATCCGTGTGTCGAGTGCGGAATCATCACTCTGGAAGAAACGGAACAGGAGTTCGGCACGGCCGTGTTCCGCATCCTCCACGGCCTGCAGCGCATCAAGGAACTGTACCAGAAAAATCCCGTCATCGAGACGGAGAACTTCCGGAATCTCCTGCTCTCGTTCGCAGAGGATATGCGGGTGATTCTCATCATGATTGCCGACAGGGTCAACCTCATGCGCCAGATCCGCGACACAGAGAACACGGAACTGCAGCACAAGGTCAGCCGAGAGGCCATCTATCTGTATGCGCCCCTCGCGCACAAGTTGGGACTCTACAAGCTCAAGAGCGAACTGGAAGACCTGTCGCTCAAATACCTGGAGCACGATGCCTATTACCACATCAAGGACAAACTGAACGAGACGAAGGCCAAGCGCGACGCCTATATTGCGGACTTCATCCAACCCGTCAAGGAAAAACTCCAGGAGGCGGGGCTGGACTTCCACATCAAAGGACGCACCAAGTCCATCCATTCCATCTGGCAGAAAATGAAGAAACAGCAATGTGACTTCGAGGGAGTCTACGACCTCTTTGCCATACGCATCATCCTCGATTCGCCGCCCGACAAAGAGAAGATGCTCTGCTGGCAGGTCTATTCCATCGTGACGGATATGTACCAGCCCAACCCGAAGCGGCTGCGTGACTGGCTGAGTGTGCCGAAATCGAATGGCTACGAGAGCCTCCACATCACGGTGCTCGGACCGGAGAGAAAATGGGTGGAGGTGCAGATACGCACCAGCCGTATGGACGAGGTGGCGGAGCGCGGTGTGGCGGCCCACTGGCGCTACAAGGGCGTGAAAGGGGAGGGCGGCCTCGACGAATGGCTGACCAACGTCAGAAAGATGCTGGAGACCAGTGACGGCGTGGAGGCCATGGACCAGTTCAAGATGGACCTCTATGAGGACGAAGTGTTCGTCTTCACACCGAAAGGCGACCTCTACAAATTCCCGAAAGGCTCTACCGTGCTCGACTTTGCCTATCATATCCACTCCAAGATTGGCAATACCTGTACCGGAGCGCGCGTCAACAACCGGGCGGTGACCATCCGGCAGCAACTGCACAGCGGCGACCAGATAGAAATCATCACGTCGGCCAACCAGAAACCCCGGCAGGAATGGCTGAACATCGTCAAGACCTCCAGAGCCAAGTCGAAAATCAGACTGGCCTTGAAGGAGACGCAGGCCAAGGAGGGGCTCTTCGCCAAGGAGATGTTGGAACGCAAGTTCAAGAACCGCAAACTGGAGATGGAAGATTCCACCATGCAGCATCTCATCAAGAAACTGGGTTTCAAGGAGGTCAGCGATTTCTACCGGCAGATTGCGGAAGGACAGATGGATGTCAACACCGTGATAGACAAATATGTGGAGTTACAGCACGGGGAACAGCCGGTGACCGGGAACAACAAGGCACAGACGGCGGCCAATTTCGTGCTGGACAATACCCGCACGGGAAACAGCGATGCGGCAAAGACCGATGTGCTCATCATCGACAGCAACGTGAAGGGAGTGGACTATCAGTTGGCGCGCTGCTGCCAACCGATTTACGGCGACAAGGTGTTCGGCTTCGTGACCGTTACGGGGGGCATCAAAATCCACCGGGCAGACTGTCCCAACGCCCCGGAAATGCACCGGCGTTTCGGCTATCGGATTATTGATGCACAATGGAGCGGAAAAGGCGCGTCGCAATACTGCATTACGCTCCGGGTGATTGGCAACGACGACATCGGTATCGTGAACAATCTGACGAACATCATTTCGCGCGACGAGAAACTGGTGTTGCGCGGCATCAACATCGATTCGCACGACGGCCTGTTCAGCGGAAACCTTACGGTGATGATTGACGACACGGCACGATTGGAAACGCTGATGAAAAAGCTGGGCAACGTGAAGGGCGTCAAGCAGGTGGAACGTATCTGATACGGAAATCCCCCGCTCCCTGCGTATGGCAGTTCCCTTTTGTCGGGAGTGCAGTACAGGGAGCGGGGGATGGACTGTCGGATTTATTTGGCCGGAATGTTCTTCAGAATGTCCAGCAAATGGTCCCAAACCATCTGTACGGTGGGAATGAGCAACCGCTCGTCGGGGGTGTGTACAGCGCGTAGGGTCGGGCCGAAGCTGACCATGTCGAGGTTCGGATAACGCTCGGAGAACAGACCGCACTCCAGACCCGCGTGGATGCCGCGCACCACGGGTTCCTTGCCGAACAGTTTCTCATACGAGGCCACGACGATTTTCTGGAGGTCACTGTCAGAACGCATCTTCCATGCAGGGTAGCCGTCGCTGGTGTGCACCTCTGCACCGGCCAGCATAAAGGCCGCACTCACGGTGCTGCACATATTGTCGAGGTTGGACATAACGTTTGAACGCTGGGAGGTCACGATGTTGATTTCATGTTCCGACGTCACGACACTGGCCAGGTTGCTGGACGTTTCCACCATGCCGCCGAGGGCTTCGTCCTGGCAGATGGCGTAGATGCCGTTGTCCACAGCCTGTATGGCACAGATGAAACGGCGGGCCACCTGCGCGTCAATGACCGGCTCGGCCTCTGCAGATTCCATCAGCCATTCCATCGTGGTGTCCGTCACGTGGAACTCGTCCTCCACGTCGCTGGCAAACACGTTCCAGTCGGCACGGACATTCTCCTTGACAGCATGGGGAACGGCAATCACGAACGAGCCGTCGCGCGGAATGGCATTATGCAGTTTACCGGAATCGAACCGGGCCAGACGGATGCCCTCATATTTTGTCGTCTCGGCAAACAGGAAACGCCCCAGCAACTTGATGGCGTTGGCGCGCTTCTTGTTGATGTCGTCGCCAGAATGGCCGCCCACCAGACCTTTCAGCTGCGCCCGAAGGAAGAAACTGCCCTCCGGAGCCTCTTCCCGGTTGAAGGTGAACTTGGCCGTGGTGTTGCGTCCGCCGGCACACGACACGAAAATCTCGCCCTCGTCTTCCGAGTCAAGGTTGATGAGATAGTCGCCGGTCATGAATCCGGCCTTCATGCCTCCGGCTCCGGTCAGTCCGGTCTCCTCGTCGCGGGTGAAGACACACTCGATGGGGCCGTGTTCAATGTCGTCGCTTTCGAGGATGGCCAGCTCGATGGCGCAGCCGATGCCGTCGTCTGCACCGAGGGTGGTGCCTTCGGCCGTCAGCCATTCTCCGTCGATTCGGGTTTGGATTGCGTCCTTGTCAAAATCGAAGGCCACATCGACCAGCTTGTCACAGACCATGTCCATGTGACTCTGCAGGATGACCGTCTTGCGGTTCTCGTAGCCGGGGGTGGCTCCCTTGCGGATGATGACGTTGCCCGTTTCGTCTACATGGGTGTCCAGACCATGGCTTTTGCCCCATTCTGCCAGGTACTCAATCATTTTCTCTTCACGTTTCGAAGGACGTGGAATCGCGTTGATCTTTGCGAATTGGCGAAAGACAACAGCCGGTTTTAACTCACTTTTATTCATTATTAATGTTTATTATTGTGGATTTCAGAATTATTTGCTTAACTTTGCAAGCGCAAAAGTAAGAAAAATGATTGAGATTCTGCTATTGACAGCGTTAATAATTGCTATCAGCGTCACTTTTTTGTGTGTGAAGCTGGTGTTTCGGAGGAACGGGTGCTTCGGTTCGCAGCACATCCACGACAGCAAGGCCATGAGAGCACGTGGCATCCATTGCGTGATGGATCAGGACCGGGAGATGCGCCGCCGGAACAGTCATGCAGTATCTGAGCGATTGGAAAACAACAAACAAAACAAATAAGAACAATGAAAAAGTACATTTTCAGCACCATGGCCGTAGCAGCCGTCGTTGCGTTCGCTTCTTGCAACAATGCCGCTCCAAAGATGGACGAACAACCTGCAAATGAAGCACAAGGTAGTGGATCGGGCATCAAGATTGCTTATGTTGAAGTCGACTCACTGATGACCCAGTATGATTTCTGCAAGGACTTTACGCTCGTGCTTCAGAAGAAGAGCACCAACGCCCGCAATACCCTCAACCAGAAGGGGCAGCAGTTGCAGAATGCCATGAGCAATTTCCAACAGAAGCTCAACAACAACGGATTTGCCAGTCGGGAGCAGGCTGAAAGCCAGCAGTTGGCCATCCAGCGTCAGCAGAACGACTTGCAGCAGTTGCAGGCCCGTTTGGAAAACGAACTGGCCAACGAGACCCAGACCTACAACAACGGTCTGCGCGACAGCCTACAGCATTTCCTTGCCGCCTACAACAAGGACAAGAAATATGACCTCATCCTGACCAAACAAGGCGACAATATCCTGTACGCAGCCAAGCGCTTCGACATCACGAAAGACGTGATCAACGGACTGAACAAACACTACAAGTCCACGTTCAAGAAGGCTGACAAGAAGGACGACAAGAAATAATCGAACAGATGGGAATGGGCGTGTCCTCTTGTGGCACGCTCGTTTTCGTTTTCCGGCATGATGGACAGACAGGAAATATTCCAAAGGCTGCATATCGATGCGCCGAACGAGATGCAGAAGCAAGTGGAGGAGGTGCTCCTTCACGGGCAGACGGACTTGGTGGTGCTCTCGCCCACCGGTTCGGGGAAGACGTTGGCTTACCTCCTGCCCTTGGTGCAACTGCTTGATGCCGCATCCGACGAGGTGCAGGCTCTGGTGGTGGTTCCCGGGCGCGAACTGGCCTTGCAGTCCGACCAAGTACTGCGCAGCATGAAGTGCGGCATCCGTTCCGCCAGTTGCTATGGTGGCCGTGCGGCCATGGAGGAGCACCGAATGTTGAAGGAAGTCTGTCCGCAGGTGGTGTTCGGCACACCTGGCCGTCTGATTGACCATCTGGATAAAGGCAACATCTCCCGGTTCGGTGTGCGTTGGCTCATCATCGATGAGTTTGACAAGTGCCTGCAGATGGGCTTTCAGGACGAGATGCGCCGACTGTTTTCCGCATTGCCCGGTCTGCGCCGGCGTGTACTGCTTTCAGCCACGGATGCAGAGGAGATTCCGCATTTTGTGTCTCCAAAAGAAAGTGAAACGCTGGACTTCCTGGCCGACAACCCGACCTCAGACCGCGTGTCGCTCTACGAGGTGAAAAGTCCTGTAAAGGACAAGTTGGAGACGTTGCACCAACTGCTTCTTGAACTCGGAAACAGCAGCAGCATCGTGTTCCTGAACTATCGTAACAGCGTGGAGCGCGTGGATGACTATCTGAAGGGTTTGGGATTCGTGACGAGCCTCTTTCATGGTGGTCTGGAACAGAAGGAACGGGAGGCCGCCCTCTATCGGTTTGCCAACGGCTCGGCCAATGTACTCGTCAGCACCAATCTGGCTTCACGCGGACTGGACATCCCGGATGTGGCCAACATCATACATTATCATATGCCCGAGAGCGCGGATGACTACGTTCACCGTGTGGGGCGTACAGCCCGTTGGGATGCACGGGGGCGCACCTTCTTCATTACCGGGCCGGAAGAATACATCCCCGGGTTTGCCGATGGAGGCGTGGTGCCGTTCGTGCCGGATGCGGAGCATCGTGACGTGCCTGTGCCGAGAATGGCCACGATATACATCGGCAAGGGAAAGAAGGACAAGGTCAGCCGTGGCGATATTGTCGGGTTCCTCTGCAAGAAGGGGGGACTGACCGCTTCGGAAATCGGCAAGATTGACGTGAACGACCGCTACACCTATGTGGCTGTCGACCGTGGAAAGGTGCACCAAGTGCTGCAACAGACACAGGGAGAGAAAATCAAAGGCATCAAAACGGTGATAGAACCCGTGAGGTAGAATGGCCCCGTTTGCTGATGACAGACTGTAAGAAAACGACACAAAATGCTTTATTTTTGCATAAATGCTTGCTTAATTCAAAGAAAAAGTGTAACTTCGCACAGTCTAAGAAAAAGGTGACAGAAAAATAAAATAAATACTAACACTCAAATTCACAATCAAAATGAAGAAGTACAACTTTAACGCCGGTCCGTCGATGCTTCCGCGCGAGGTGATTGAAAAGACCGCCCAACAGTGTTTAGACTTCAATGGTTCTGGTCTCTCTCTGATGGAGATCAGCCATCGTGCCAAAGATTTCCAGCCGGTCGTGGACGAGGCTGTAGCCCTGGTCAAGGAGCTGCTGCAGATTCCTGAGGGCTATTCTGTGATTTTCCTTGGCGGTGGTGCTTCGCTGGAATTTTGCATGATTCCCTTCAACTTCTTGCATAAGAAGGCCGCTTACCTCAACACGGGCGTATGGGCCAAGAAGGCCATGAAGGAGGCAAAATTGTTTGGCGAAGTGGTGGAAGTGGCTTCTTCGGCTGATGCCAACTATACTTTTATCCCCAAAGGCTGGACTGTTCCTGCCGATGTCGACTATCTGCACATCACCACAAACAACACCATCTACGGTACGGAAATCCGCAAAGATCTGGATGTGGATGTCCCCATGATTGCCGATATGTCTTCCGACATCTTCAGCCGTCCTGTGGATGTCAAGAAGTATGATGCCATCTATGCTGGCGCACAGAAGAATCTGGCCATGGCCGGTGTCACTATCGTGATCGTGAAAGACGAGAAACTGGGCAAAGCTCCCCGCGAGATTCCCACCATGCTGGACTACCGCACGCACGTGGAGAAAGGTTCCATGTTCAATACGCCTCCCGTGGTGCCCATCTATTCCGCTTTGGAAACGCTGCGCTGGATCAAGAAAAACGGCGGTGTGGAAGCCATGGACAAACTGGCTCGGCAGCGCGCAGAAATCGTCTACGGCGAAATCGACCGAAACAAGATGTTCCGTGGAACGGCTGTCAAGGAGGATCGCTCCCTCATGAACCTCTGCTTTGTGATGGCTGACGAGTATAAGGAGTTGGAGAAGGATTTCCTTGATTTTGCCACCTCAAAGGGTATGGTTGGCGTTAAGGGACACCGTTCCGTCGGCGGCTTCCGCGCCTCTTGCTATAATGCCCAGACCATCGAAGGATGCGAGGCACTTGTGGCTTGTATGAAGGAATTTGAAGCAAATCACTAATTATTGTCGACCTATGAAAATATTGATAGCAACGGAGAAACCATTCGCAGCAGCCGCTGTCAATGGAATCAAAGCCGAACTGGAGGCTACTGGCAACGAGGTCGTGTTGCTGGAGAAATATACAGAGAAGACCCAACTGCTGGATGCCGTGAAGGATGTCGATGCCATGATTGTCCGTTCAGACAAGGTGGATGCCGAGGTGCTTGATGCGGCAAAGCAACTGAAGATTGTAGTTCGTGCCGGTGCCGGCTACGACAACATTGATTTGGCTGCTGCCACAGCCCACAACGTGGTGGCAGAGAACACTCCCGGACAGAACTCCAATGCCGTGGCAGAACTCGTATTCGGGTTGTTGGTAATGGCCGTCCGCGGTTTCTACAATGGAAAGAGCGGATCGGAACTGCTCGGCAAGAAGCTGGGAATCCTCGCTTTCGGCAACGTGGGACGCAATGTGGCCCGTATCGCCAAAGGCTTCGGAATGGACGTTTATGCCTATGATGCGTTCTGTCCTGCCGAGACCATCGAGCAGGCCGGTGTCCATGCCGTGGCAAACCAGGAAGTGCTTTTCGAGACGTGTGATGTGGTTTCGCTCCATATCCCCGCCACGCCGGAGACCAAGCAGAGCATCAATTACGCACTGGTCAGCAAGATGAAAAAGGGAGGTGTTCTGATCAATACTGCCCGCAAGGAAGTAATCAACGAACCGGAACTGCTGAAACTCATGGCAGAGCGTGAAGACCTGAAATACGTGACAGACATCATGCCGGAGGCTGACGCAGACTTCCGCCAGTTTGAAGGCCGCTATTTCTCTACTCCCAAGAAGATGGGTGCACAAACAGCGGAGGCCAACATCAATGCCGGCATTGCTGCCGCCAAGCAGATCAATGCCTTCTTCAAGGACGGCTGCACGAAGTTTAAGGTAAACAAATAATCCGACACAACCCTTCACAAGGAATCATCGTGGCCTGTGGCTTGACCGCTGCACGTCACGATGGTTTGCACTAAAAACAAGACAACCATGGCAATCATCAAACCGTTCCGGGGAATACGCCCCCCGAAAGAATTAGTAGAACAAGTGGAGAGCCGTCCATACGACGTGCTCGATTCAGAAGAGGCACGTATCGAAGCAGGAGACAACGAGAAAAGCCTGTATCATATCATCAAGCCCGAAATAGATTTCCCGGAGGGCACTTCCGAGTACGACCCGCGCGTTTACGAAAAGGCTGCCGAGAACTTCAAAAAGTTTCAAGACAAGGGTTGGTTGGTCCAGGATGCCGACGAACACTATTATATCTATGCACAGACCATGAACGGCAAGACGCAGTATGGTCTCGTGGTCGGAGCCTACGTGGACGACTATATCAAGGGCAACATCAAGAAGCATGAATTGACCCGTCGCGACAAGGAGGAAGACCGCATGAAGCATGTACGGGTCAACGATGCCAATATAGAGCCGGTGTTCTTTGCCTATCCCGACAATGAAGTGCTTGACAAGCTGCTTGCACGTTACGCAAATACTGAACCGGAATATGACTTTGTAGCTCCGATAGACGGCTTTCGCCATCAGTTCTGGGTAATCAGTGACGAGGCCGACATCCAGACCATTACCGCCGAATTTGCCAAGATGCCCAGTCTTTATATTGCCGACGGACATCATCGCTCGGCTGCCGCAGCACTCGTGGGAGCCGAAAAACAGAAGCAGAATCCCAACCACAACGGCACGGAAGAGTACAATTACTTCATGGCCGTATGTTTCCAGGCCAGCCAACTCACCATCCTTGACTACAACCGGGTGGTGAAAGACCTCAACGGACTGACCTCGGAAGAATTTCTTGCAGCCCTGCAAGTCAATTTTGCTGTTGAAGACAAGGGTACGGAGATTTACAAGCCGCAACGCCTGCATGAGTTCTCTCTCTACCTTGACGGGCATTGGTTCTCTTTGACCGCGAAGGACGGAACCTATGACAACAACGATGCTATCGGGGTGCTTGACGTGGATATTTCCAGCCGACTGATTCTCGACGAGATTCTCAATATTGGCGATCTCCGTTCTTCCAAACGTATTGATTTTGTGGGCGGACTGCGCGGACTGGGTGAACTGAAACGTCGTGTGGACAGTGGAGAGATGCGTGCCGCCTTGGCACTTTATCCTGTAACCATGGAGCAAATCATGAACATTGCCGACCATGGGAAAATCATGCCGCCAAAGGCCACATGGTTTGAACCGAAACTGCGTTCAGGGCTCGTCATTCACAAATTGTCATAAAGATACGGACGGAACCGGTTCTTTTTACGCACAGACAGTGTGACATGACGGACGAGTTCAATACCATTACAGCGACAAGCGAGGGATACTACACCGAGAAACGGAGCAAGTTCCTCGCTTTCGCCCATCATGTGGAAACGCTGGAGGAAATCAAGCAACTGCTCGCAGGCTATCGTAAGAAATACTACGATGCACGTCATGTCTGTTATGCCTATATGCTCGGTGCAGACCGCACGGACTTTCGGGCCAACGACGACGGAGAACCGAGCAGCACAGCCGGAAAGCCTATCCTTGGACAAATCAATGCCAACGGACTGACAGACATCCTGGTCGTTGTGGTTCGTTATTATGGAGGTGTCAATCTCGGGACATCTGGGCTTATCGTCGCTTACCGCACAGCCGCTGCCGATGCCTTGGCGCATGCTTCCGTAGAGGTTCGCCAAGTGGAAGAGGAGGTCAGCTACACCTTTTCCTATCCGCAGATGAACGATGTGATGCGCATCGTCAAGGAAATGAATCTGCGTATCGTCTCGCAAACTTATGACAACACCTGCATCATCCGTTTGGCCGTCCGCAAAAGTGAAGCCCCACAATTACGCGAAAGATTGGCGAAATTGTTGTAATGCGGAGAATAATTTTGGATATTTCAGAAAAAGAAGTTACCTTTGCACCTTATTAATAGAAAAAGGTAACTAATAAAACACGAAAAAATATGGCAAAGAGATTCACCGAATACGGTGGCTTGGATTTGACGCAGGTCAACAATGATATTCTGCAGATGTGGAAAGACAAGAACATCTTTCTGCGCTCCATCGATGAACGGGAGGGATGCCCGCAATTCGTATTCTACGAGGGACCTCCCTCTGCCAATGGACATCCGGGCATCCATCACGTGCTTGCCCGTTCCATCAAAGATACCTTCAACAGATACAAGACCATGCAGGGCTGTCAGGTACACCGCAAAGCGGGATGGGACACCCACGGATTGCCTGTGGAACTTGGTGTGGAGAAGGAACTCGGCATTACCAAGGCAGACATTGACAACAAGGAGAGCAAACGATACATCTCTACGGAGGACTATAACCGCAAGTGTCGCGAGAATGTGATGATGTACACTGCCGAATGGCGGGAACTCACCGAACGTATGGGATATTTCGTAGATTTGGATCATCCCTACATCACCTACGACAACAAATACATCGAGACCTTGTGGTGGCTGCTCCAGCAGTTCTACCGGAAAGGCTTGCTCTACAAGGGGTACACCATCCAGCCCTATTCTCCGGCAGCAGGCACTGGGCTTTCGTCGCACGAGTTGAACCAACCCGGCTGCTACCGTGACGTGAAAGACACCACCTGCACCTGTATGTTCAAGGTGAATGAGCAGGCTGGCAATGCCATTGTCGACACACTCAGAGGAAAAGGGTGGGGGGAACTCTACTTCCTGGCATGGACAACCACGCCGTGGACGCTCGCTGCCAATTCGGCTCTTTGTGTAGGGCCGAAGATTGACTATGTGGCCGTAGAGACGTTCAATCCATATACCGGCGTGCCGGTCATTGTTCTTTTGGCAGAAGCACGTTTGGAGGCATACTTCAAACAAGAAGGGAAAGGTGCTGATACAGAATCCTATAAGGTTGGCGATAAAATCATTCCTTGGCGCATTGTCGGACACTATAAAGGTACGGAACTCGTAGACATTCACTACGAACAACTGTTGCCTATGATTACTCCGGTCGGTGAAGGTGCCTTCCGCGTAATTCCCGGCGATTATGTGACCACGGAGGATGGTACCGGTATCGTACACATCGCACCCAATTTTGGTGCAGACGATGCTTTTGTGGCCAAGAAAGCGGGTGTGCCGGCCATCGTTCTCATTGACAAGAAAGGCGCAGAACGCCCTGTCGTTGACCTTGAGGGAAAATACTACCTCGTGGACGACCTCGATGAAGACTTCGTCAAGAAGTATGTCAACCGGGATGCGTGGGGAAGGTACAGTGGACGCTATGTGAAGAACGCCTACGACGAAACGCTTACCGACAAGGACGAAACGCTGGACATCAGTATCTGTATGGATCTGAAAGCGGCAGGGAAAGCGTTCAAAATAGAAAAGCACGTGCACAGCTATCCGCATTGCTGGCGTACAGACAAGCCGGTGCTGTACTATCCGCTTGATTCTTGGTTTATCCGGAGTTCGACCTGCAAAGAGCGGATGAGCGAACTCAACAAAACCATCAACTGGAAGCCCGAATCTACGGGAACAGGACGCTTCGGCAACTGGCTTGACAATCTCAACGATTGGAATCTCTCGCGTTCACGCTTTTGGGGGACACCGTTGCCCATCTGGCGGTCGGAAGACGGCGAGGAAATCTGCATCGGCAGTGTGGAGGAACTCTACCAGGAGATAGAGAAAGCTGTGACAGCCGGCTTGATGAAGTCCAACCCGTTGAAGGAAAAAGGCTTTGTTCCTGGCGATATGTCACAGGAGAACTATGACAAGATAGACCTTCATCGTCCCTATGTCGACTATATCATTCTCGTCAGTCCGTCCGGTAAGCCGATGAAGCGCGAGACGGATCTCATTGACGTGTGGTTCGATTCCGGGTCAATGCCTTATGCACAGGTTCATTATCCGTTTGAAAACCGCGATGCCATTGACAAGAACAAGGCGTTCCCCGCGGATTTCATCAACGAGGGCGTTGACCAGACGCGAGGCTGGTTCTTCACGCTCCACGCCATTGCCACCATGATTTTCGACTCGGTGGCCTTCAAGAATGTAATCTCTTCGGGGCTTGTTCTGGATGCCAAGGGCAACAAGATGTCCAAGCATGTGGGCAACGTGGTGAATCCTTTCGACATGATAGAAAAATACGGGACAGACGCAGTGCGACTGTATATGATGACAAACTCGGAACCCTGGGACAACCTCAAGTTCGACCCCGAAGGGGTGGATGAGGTGCGCCGCAAGTTCTTTGGCACCCTCTACAACACGTACAGCTTCTTTGCGCTCTATGCCAACGTGGACGATTTTGAACCCGGACAGCACCGGATTGCCCCGTCTCAGCGTCCGGAAATTGACCGTTGGATTCTGTCGTGTCTGAACACTTTGATCAAGAAGGTGACAGCAGAACTTGACAACTACGATCCGACCCGTGCCGGTCGCTTGATAGATGCTTTCGTGAACAACGACCTTTCCAACTGGTACGTGCGTCTGAACCGCAAACGCTTCTGGGGAAAGGAAATGAGTGACGACAAACGTTCGGCCTACGAAACGCTACACACCTGTCTGCTGACCGTAAGCCGCCTGTTGGCTCCCTTCGCTCCATTCTATGCCGACCAGCTTTACCAAGATCTTGGCGGAGCAAAGGACAGCGTACATCTCGACACCTATCCTCAGGCAGACGAGATGCTGATTGACAGTGACCTTGAAGCACGCATGGAAATGGCTCAGCAAATCACCTCTATGGTATTGGCATTGCGTCGCAAGGTCAACATCAAGGTGCGTCAGCCCCTGCAGCGCATCATGATTCCGGCCACCGACGAGCAAAAACACCACATTGAGGCGGTAAAGGACTTGATTCTCAACGAGGTCAACGTCAAGGAACTGGACTATATGGACGGTGCAAACATACTCGTCAAGAAGGTGAAGTGCAACTACCGGACCATGGGAAAGAAGTTCGGAAAGCTGATGAAGGGTGTTGCCGCACAGATGGACGCACTCTCGCAGGAACAGATTGCCGCCTTTGAGCAGCAAGGTGCTGTTGACATTCTGGTGGAAGGACAGCGTCTTAGCGTTGAACTGGCCGATGTGGAGGTGATCAGCGAGGACATCCCGGGGTGGCTTGTCGCCAACGAAGGGGCATTGACCGTTGCCCTTGAGGTCACACTGACCGATGCACTGAAAAACGAAGGAACGGCGCGTGAGATGATCAATCGCGTGCAGAACATCCGAAAGGAAAGCGGACTGGAAATCACGGACCGCATCCACATCATAGTGTCGCCGGATGTGAAGGCCGAACAGGCCATTGCCGCCTTCGGGGATTATATCAAGACGCAGGTCTTGGCCGATGCCATCACGGTAAGCCCCAACGACGGCATGGAAGTGGAATTCGACGATTTCAAACTGAATATAGAAGTACGTAAATCCTAATTAATTGTAATACTTATGGCTACAGAAAAAACACGGTACACTGACGGGGAACTGGAAGAGTTCCGGCAGATTATCAACGAGAAACTGGCGCTGGCCAAGCGTGACTACGATCAGATGATGCGTGTGCTGATGAATCAGGACTCCAACGATGTGGACGATACGTCACCCACCTATAAGGCACTGGAAGAGGGTAGTGCCGCCCAATCGAAAGAGGAACTCATCTCGCTGGCTGCCCGCCAACAGAAATTCATACAGGGTCTGAAAGCCGCCTTGGTGCGCATAGAAAACAAGACCTACGGTGTAGACCGGATTACCGGAAAGCTCATACCGAAGGAACGTCTGCGCGCTGTCCCTCACGCCACCTTGAGTGTGGAGTCGAAAATGGCAGGCAAAAAATAGGATGATGGCACGGAAACTGAAGATGCGGCGCGGATGGATGGCAACCCTGATAGTGGTGGCCATCCTCCTCGTTGATCAGGTCATCAAGATTTTGGTCAAGACGCAGATGCCCCTCCACGGACAGATTGAAATCTTTCCGTGGTTCAAGATTGTCTTCATCGAAAATAACGGAATGGCCTACGGAATGGAGATTGGCAGTAAACTCGTGCTGTCCCTCTTCCGTATCGTTGCCGTCGTGCTGCTGTCGTGGTACATCGTCCGGCAGGTGAGACGGAAGGCGCGTTGGGGCTATATCGCCTGTCTGTCGATGGTGTTGGCCGGAGCGGCAGGAAATATTATCGACTCGATGTTCTATGGGTTAATCTTCAATGCCTCGTCAGACCATTATGTCTCGTATTTCGTACCGTTCGGCACAGGCTATGCGCCTTTCCTGATGGGCAAGGTGGTGGATATGTTCTATTTCCCGCTCATCGTCACGACATGGCCCGAATGGGTGCCTGCCGTAGGGGGTACCCCTTTCGTTTTCTTCAGTCCAGTATTCAACTTTGCGGATGCCGCCATTTCGGTGGGAGCCGTACTGTTGTTGCTGTTCTATCGCAAGGACATCGGTGCAATTGAATTCCGGCCATGAGAAACTTCGTGCTGATCGTCCTACTTTTGGCACTTGCGTTTTCCTGCAAGCCCACCGTACCGTCCGACTACATTCAGCCCGACGATATGGAAGCCATCCTGTATGACTATCATGTAGCACAGGCTATGGGACGTGAAGGACAACGGAACGGTCTGGACTACGGCGAGAACGGCTATATTCAGGCTGCCCTGCAGAAACATTCGGTGACGGAAGCCGAATTTGACTCATCGCTGGTCTACTACTATTCGCATGCCGAAAGGCTGAAGGCTATCTATGAACGGGTCAGTGAACGGTTGGCCAACGAGGCTTCTGCGCTCGGTGTGACCGGTGGAACGTTCGGACAATCCTCCTATGGCACAACCGGCGATACGGCCAACGTATGGCGTGGGCCTTCGGAAGTGCTGCTGATGCCATTGCCCACGGCCAGCCGTTACGATTTTTCACTGAAAGCAGACACCAGCTACCATAAGGGTGACAGCTTCATGTTCCAGTTCAATGCTGAATATATCTATGAGGCGGGGTCTCGCGATGCGGTAGTCTGTCTGTTGTCCACCTATGAGGGTGACAGCATCGTGCAGACCGTTTATCACATCACCATGTCCGGACGCTCCCAGATTCGGGTTCCGGCAAACCGCGAGGGACGCTTGAAGGAGATGAAGGGCTTTGTCTATCTGGCTTCCGACCATCAGGACCGTAACGTGCGCCGCATGATGTTTATCAACAATCTGCAGCTCATACGTTTCCATCAGAAGAAGGAAGAGGAACAGATAGAGAAACCGTTAACAGCAGAACCCCTGAAAATCGATGATGAAATCAAGAAGGATAGCCTGCCCGGAGCTGCGGTTGCCCAACCGCTGCCTGTTGACGCGGCAGGTCGTGACGGTAAGGAACGGAATCGTGTGCGAGATATTCCCGTTAAACCGGGAATACCCCTTCACAACGTGGATTCCAAAATGCTTGGAAATAAGAAATGACGCACAAGGGAATCTGACCCTTTGGGACGGAGACCGACCAATCGTCTAAAACAGTTGCAATATGAATATCAAAGAACGTCTGGCACTGATGAACTTCATCGAGTTTGCCGTTTGGGGAGCCTACCTCACTTCGATGGGCAACTATCTGGGAAAGGCAGGAATGGGAGCCGAGATTTCGTGGTTCTACGCCATTCAGGGCATTGTGTCCATCTTTATGCCGACCCTGATGGGAATCGTGGCCGACAAGTATGTTCAGCCGCAACGTCTCTTGGGGTATTGCCATCTTCTTGCGGGATTGGCCATGTGTGCCCTGTTCTGGATGGGGCAGGCTGCGGACAAGCCGGATGCGGTTCTGTTCATGGCGGTCTACACGTTCAGCGTGGCATTCTACATGCCCACGCTGGCATTGTCCAATACGACAGCATTTACCCTGTTGAAAAGTCACGGCTTTGATACCGTGAAGGATTTTCCGCCCATCCGTGTATTCGGCACCGTAGGCTTTATTGTCATGATGTGGTTGGTCAACTGTGCTGCATGGGACAACGGATCATTGCACTTTGTCTTGGGCGACAACAGTTTCAAGTTCCAGTACACCCACTTCCAGTTCCTCGTCTCCGGGCTGATGAGCCTTGTGCTTTTCTGCTATTGTCTCACATTGCCGCAGTGTCCGTTGGTGAAGAAGGAGAACCAGTCACTTGCCGAGATGTGGGGACTGGATGCGTTCCGGCTGTTCAAGAGCAGGCAAATGGCCCTCTTCTTCGTATTCTCGGCCTTGTTGGGTATGTCGCTGCAGGTGACCAACGGTTATGCAACACCTTTCATCACGTCATTTAAGGGAGATCCCGGTATGGCCGGTACCTTTGCCGCCAACAACGCGACCTTGTTGGTGTCCATTTCCCAGGTATCTGAAGCACTCTGCATCCTGCTGATTCCCTTCTTTTTGAAGCGTTACGGCATCAAGGTCGTCATGCTTATCGCCATGTTTGCCTGGGTGCTGCGGTTTGGATTCTTCGGACTGGGTAATCCGGCCTTCCCCGGGGTCGTGCTGTTTGTGTTGTCGTGCGTGGTCTATGGAGTGGCCTTTGATTTCTTTAACGTGTCTGGAGGACTGTTTGTCGACCAGAAGTGCGACACGAAAGTCCGTGCCTCGGCCCAGGGATTGTTCATGTTGATGACCAATGGGCTTGGAGCCACCGTAGGCACTCTGTTGGCCGGACAGATTATCAACCGCTTCTGTGCCTTCAACGCCGACGGTTATCTGATGGGCGACTGGCAGACGTGCTGGCTGATATTTGCCGGCTATGCGTTGGCGGTAGGTTTGCTCTTTGCCCTGTTGTTCAAGCCTAAAGGACGATAATTTGCTGTAACGGGAATGAAAGAAATCCGATATTTCCACGTGCCGCACGCCGGTGAGACCAATGCGCTGCCGCCTGATGAAGCCCAGCATGCTGTCCGTGTGCTGCGCCTGCAACCCGGTGATGGGATGATGCTGATGGATGGGGAAGGAACCTTCTTCAAGGCAGAAGTGGATGTGGTGTCAAACCACAGTTGTCTGTACCGCATCCTTGACACCCTACCGCAACACCGCCCATGGCCGGGGCACATCCATTTGGCCATTGCCCCTACCAAGATGGCGGAACGGATGGAATGGCTGTTGGAAAAGGCCGTGGAGGTGGGAGTTGATGAGGTGTCGTTTCTGGATTGCCGCTTCTCCGAGCGACACATTCTGAAACTTCCGAGGCTGGAAAAGATAACCGTCTCGGCCATGAAACAGAGCCGCAAGGCATGGCAGCCACGACTCCATGAGATGATGCCGTTCGACCGCTTCATTGTTGCAGAACGTTCTGGTGCGAAATACATCGCACACTGTTATGAAGAAGTGGAACGCACGTTCCTGTTTGACGAGTTGCGCCGGGTTCCGTCGGATGTTCCCGTCACCATCCTGGTCGGTCCCGAGGGTGACTTTGCCATGGAAGAGGTACAACAAGCCGTTGCTCTCGGCTATCGGTCCATACATCTGGGGAACAGCCGATTGCGTACTGAGACTGCCGGACTGGCAGCGGTAATGATGGCTCAATTGTCCAAAACGGATTGACAACAACACAAAATCTACAATACATGAAAAAACTATTTCTTTCCGGTTTTCTACTGCTGACCGTGTGCGCGGCAGAGGCACAGCCTACGGCGAAAGACGTGTTTCTCACGATGCCCCATGCACTGACACCGCAGTTGACTGAAAACAACAGGCTCGACATGGTTGATTTTCTGGCTTCAAAGATGAAGGCACGTGTCACCAACAGCCTTGACGGCAACAGCGAGCTGTTGATGCTCAGCGACAAGGCTTTCTCGCTCCAGGTCAGCGAAGCCTTGAATTATGATGTACGGATGCTGGAGACGGAAAGCGATACCATCCTCTGCCTGTCAGCCACCTTCGGCAAAGATTCCTTGGAGAGCGAGGTGCGGTTTTATACCGTCCGTTGGGAATTGCTTCCGACAGATCGTTTTATCGCCCTACCGCAAGCCATGTATGTCGCCAAGTTCGTTTCGGAGGAGCGTTCCGATTTGCAAATTTCCCTCTCGCCCGTTCTTGATTTTCCAGCCACACAGGAACAGGAAGAGGATGATGCAAACAAAGATAAAATGTTAATGACATTTAAGTGGAATAGCAAAAGGTATATAAAAAGTTAAAATTATACAAAATACTTAGAGAACATTTGCAAAGAATTGAAAAAATATATAAATTTGCAATGTGTTTTTCATGGTATTAGATTATTAAGGTTAAGGAAAATTGTTTGTCGCGAGACAAGCAATTTTTTTTCTGCAAATCTTTTGGTTTTCCCCCCACTTATTCGTAACTTTGCAGGAAATAACGAACAATACGTATCATTATAAACATTACGACAATGAAACCGACATTATTTCTTTTGGCTGCCGGAATGGGAAGCCGCTACGGTGGACTCAAGCAGCTTGACGGACTGGGGCCAAACGGCGAAACAATCATGGACTATAGTATCTATGATGCCATTCAGGCCGGGTTTGGCAAGATTGTATGGGTCATCAGAAAAGATTTTGAAGAACAGTTCCGCACCCAGATTCTGGCCAAGTATCAGCATAAAGTGCCGTGTGAGCTGTGCTTCCAGTCGCTGGATGCCCTGCCGGAAGGCTTTGCCGTGCCGGAAGGACGGCAGAAGCCATGGGGCACTAACCATGCCGTGCTGATGGGCAAGGATATAATCAAGGAACCGTTCTGCGTCATCAACTGCGATGATTTCTATAACCGTGATGCTTTCATGGTCATCGGAAAGTTCCTGAGTGAACTGCCCGAGGGTGCCAAGAACCGATACGCGATGGTTGGTTTCCGCGTGGGGAATACGTTGAGCGAGAACGGCACCGTGGCACGCGGCATTTGTTCAACGGATGCCGAGGGACACTTGACCACTGTGGTGGAGCGTACAGAGATTGTGCGCTGTGCGGCAGACGGTTCCAACGTCGGTGCAGCCAACGAACCCATCCGCTACAAGGACGAGGACGGCAAATGGGTGGAAGTGGCAGACAACACCCCGGTGTCCATGAATATGTGGGGTTTCACGCCAGACTATTTTCACTACTCGGAAGAAGAGTTCAAGGCATTCCTGTCCGACCCGAAAAATATGCAGAACCTCAAGGCTGAGTTCTTCATTCCGCTGATGGTCAACAAACTGGTCAACGAACAGATTGCCACTGTCAAGGTGCTTGACACCACTTCAAAGTGGTTCGGTGTGACCTATGCGGCAGACCGTGAAGATACTGTGAAGCGAATCCAGAAACTGGTGGACGAAGGAGTCTACCCCAACAAGTTGTTTTGAATGTTGGAGAATATTATGAAGGAAAGGGAGTGCAGCAAACTGCGCTCCCTTATTGATGGCGCAGAAAATATTGTGGTATGTTGCCACGTCAGTCCGGACGGCGATGCGGTGGGCTCCATCCTTGGATGGGCGGAGGTGTTGAAACTCATGGGGAAGGAACCGCTTCTGGTTGTGCCGGACCAGTTTCCCGACTATCTGCAATGGCTGCCGAACATCGAGAAGATTGTACGCTACGACAAGCGGCCCGACTTTGTCAACACGGTACTGAAGATTGCCGACCTGGTGTTCTGTCTGGATTTCAACACCCTCTCGCGGACAGATGCACTGGCGGGGGCACTGGAGACCTGTAAGGCTCCCTTCGTGCTCATCGACCACCATCTGGATCCAAACATAAAATGTGAGGTCAGAGTGTCTCATCCGGAGATGTCGTCCACCTGTGAACTCGTATTCCGCATGGCTTGGCAGTTGGGCGTCTTCGACCAGCTCGGGCGGCATTTTGCTGCGGCAGTCTATTGCGGAATGATGACCGATACGGGCGGTTTCACCTACAATTCCTCGTCGCCCGACATTTATTTCATCATCAGCCAACTCCTTACCAAACGCATCAATAAGGACAAAATCTACCGTAATGTCTACCACAACTACAGTGAATCGCGTCTCCGCCTCGTCGGGCACGTGCTCTGTAACCGCCTCGTGGTGGATGCCGGACGTCATGCAGCCTATTTCACGCTGAGCCGTGAAGACCAGAAAGCATTCCATTTTATGAAGGGGGACGCGGAGGGAATCGTCAATATGCCACTGCAAATCAAGGGGCTGCGACTCTCCATCTCGCTCCGCGAAGATACCGGAAAGGACAATTTCATCAACGTGAGCCTCAGGTCGGTAGACGATTTCCCGTGCAACAGCATGGCGGCCGACTTCTTCAACGGAGGCGGACATCTCAATGCGTCAGGCGGAAAACTGCACTGTTCGCTGGCCGAGGCGGTGAAAGTGGTGGAAAAGGCTCTCGTGGCCTATGAAGACAAGTTAAAGTAGTCTAAACGTGGCGATAATTGTGGAATAATTTGTAATTTTGCCCCGTAAAACTCAATGTCAACAACGAATAATGAAGAAAACACCTTATCTGATGCTGTTGGTCATGGCACTGTCTCTCCTTGCAGCGTGCAATGACTACGAAACGTACAGCGATTTGAAGAAGAAGGAAAGGCAGGCCATCAGCAAGTTTTTGGTAGACTCGGCCATCAACGTCATCAGCGAGAAACAGTTTGAAGCACAGGGACAGACCACCGACTTGGATAAGAACCAGTATGTACTGCTTGACAAGAGCGGTGTTTATATGCAGATTGTGCGCAAGGGATGCGGCCAGCAGGTGGAGAGCGGACGGACGGTCAATATCCTCTGCCGTTTCTCGGAAACGAATATCGAGACCGACTCCCTGCTTATCCGCAACGATGTGGTCGGCACCATCTACATCAACGGACAATATTTGGACGTGTCGCAATATGTCGACAAGATGACCGTACAGCGGACAGGCAGCTCCTTTCAGGCCTCGTTCGTGTCGGGACTGATGCAGCTCTACCACAGTTCGTCGTCGGTACCTGCCGGATGGCTCGTGCCGTTGCTCTATGTCAATGTGGGGCGGCCGTTGCAAGAGGGGGACGAAATAGCCAAAGTCAAACTGATTGTGCCCCACTCGCAGGGTTCGCAGACCGCCTCGCAGTCGGTCTATCCGGCTTTCTATGTCATTACCTATCAACGGGATTATTAACGAATATAGATTAACAGTATGACACTTATCAAATCCATTTCCGGCATCCGGGGCACCATCGGAGGCCCGACCGGAGACACACTGAACCCGCTCGACATCGTCAAGTTCACCACCGCCTACGCACAGTTCCTCAAGAATTGCGGCTCCAACGGGAAAAACGCCAGTTTCAACCACAACCGTCCGACCGTTGTCGTCGGGCGCGATGCGCGCATTTCGGGCGTGATGGTGGATAGTGTGGTGTGTGGTACACTCATGGGCATGGGGTTCGATGTGGTCAACATCGGACTGGCCACCACACCGACCACCGAATTGGCTGTCAGTCAGCTCGGTGCAGACGGCGGCATCATCATCACCGCCTCCCACAATCCGCGTCAGTGGAACGCGCTGAAACTGCTCAACGGTGAGGGCGAGTTCCTTACGGCGAAAGACGGTGCGGAAGTGCTGCGGATAGCCGACGGCGGACAGTTTGACTATGCCGACGTGGATCATCTGGGACATTATATCAACTGCGACGAAGCCGATGAATGGCATATTGAAGATGTCCTCGGTCTGGAACTCGTAGACCAAGAGGCTGTTCGGAAGGCTGGCTTCAAGGTCTGTGTCGATGCCATCAACAGTGTGGGCGGCATCATCCTTCCCAAACTGCTCGACGCACTGGGTGTGGAATACACGGTGCTCAACGGTGAACCCACAGGCGATTTCGCCCACAATCCCGAACCGCTGGAAAAGAACCTCAAGGGTATCATGGACGAGATGAAGACAGGCAAGTATGACCTCGGCATTGTCGTAGACCCCGATGTCGACAGACTGGCTTTCATCTGTGAGGACGGTCGTATGTTCGGTGAGGAGTACACGCTGGTCAGTGTGGCAGACTATGTGCTGTCGAAAACCAAGGGCAACACCGTGTCCAATCTCTCTTCCACACGGGCACTCCGCGACATCACACTGCGCCACGGCGGACAGTATGCCGCCGCAGCCGTAGGCGAAGTCAACGTCACCACCAAGATGAAGGAGGTGGGTGCCGTGATTGGAGGCGAAGGTAACGGTGGGGTCATCTATCCCGAGTGCCATTATGGCCGTGATGCCTTGGTGGGCATCGCGCTCTTCCTGACATCGCTTGCCGAAAAGGGTTGCAAGGTCAGCGAACTTCGCGCACAGTTCCCCGACTATCAGATAGCAAAGAACCGCATCGACCTCACTCCCGATACGGATGTGGATGCCATTCTCGACAAGGTGAAAGAAATGTTTTCCAACGATGCAACGGCACAGGTCAACGACATCGACGGCGTGAAGATTGACTTCCCCGACCGATGGGTTCATCTGCGCAAGTCGAACACCGAACCGATTATCCGCGTATACAGCGAAGCGGCCACCATGGAAGCCGCCGATGCCATCGGCAAGAAACTGATGCAGGTGGTCTACGATATGCAGTAAGCCAAGCGGCGGAAATGAAAAATCGGGAGGGACGTGCAGTGTGCGTCCCTCCCGATTGCTTTTGTATGGTCGGCGTATGTTTGCCGGTCGTTTTCTTACACGATGCCCTGGCTCATCATGGCCGAGGCCACCTTCATGAAGCCGGCCACGTTGGCACCCTTCACGTAGTTGATGTATCCATCGGCCTGCGTACCGTATTTCACGCAGTTCTCGTGGATGTCGTTCATGATGCGCTTCAGGTAGTTGTCCACCTCTTCGGCTGTCCAGCTCAGACGCTCCGAGTTCTGTGACATCTCAAGACCGGAGACAGACACGCCGCCGGCGTTCGATGCCTTTCCGGGAGCATAGAGCAGCTTGTTGTCCTGGAAAATCTTGATGGCCTCGGGCAGGGAGGGCATATTGGCACCTTCTGCCACGGCAATCACACCGTTGTCCACGAGTGCCTGTGCCTGTTCGCCGTTGATTTCGTTTTGCGTGGCGCAGGGTAGGGCGATGTCGGCCCTCTCGTGCCAGGGACGCTCGCCTGCATGATAGACGGCGTTGGGATATTCCTCGGCATACTCCTTGATGCGTCCGCGCTCCACGTTCTTCAGCTCCATCACGTAGGCCAGCTTGTCGGCATCGATGCCGTCCGGGTCGAAGATGTAGCCGTCGGAATCAGACAGGGTCAGTACCGTAGCCCCCAACTGGATGCACTTCTCGGTGGCATACTGTGCCACATTGCCGGAACCGGAAATCAGCACTTTCTTTCCCTTCAGTTCGATGCCGCGCGTGGCGAGCATGGAGTTCAGAAAATATACCGTTCCGTAACCTGTGGCCTCCGGACGGATCAGGGAACCGCCGAAGGGGATGCCCTTGCCGGTCAGCACGCCCTGGAACTGGTGGGTCAGTTTCTTGTACTGTCCGAACAGATAGCCCACCTCACGGCCACCTACACCGATGTCGCCGGCGGGTACGTCCTCGTCGGGACCAATCACGCGGTACAGCTCATTCATGAATGCCTGACAGAAGCGCATCACTTCAGCGTCGCTTTTGCCGCGCGGCGAAAAGTCGGATCCGCCCTTAGCACCGCCCATCGGCAGTGTCGTCAGCGAGTTCTTGAACGTCTGCTCGAAGGCCAGGAACTTCAGGATTCCCAGATTCACGCTCTTGTGGTAACGCAGACCGCCCTTGTACGGGCCGATGGCGTTGTTGTGCTGGATGCGGTATCCCATGTTGGTCTGGACATTCCCTTTGTCGTCCACCCACGTCACGCGGAACTCGAATACGCGGTCGGGCACGCAAAGACGCTCAATGAGGTTGGCTTTCTCGAACTCGGGGTGCTTGTTGTACTCCTCCTCAATGGTCGGAAGCACCTGACTGACGGCCTGGATGTACTCCGGCTCGTTGGGAAATCTCTGTTTCAGATTTTCTACAACTTGTGCTGCATTCATAATCTTTTTCTTTTTTTGGTTTGAATATTATATTTTTAATCGCGTTTCACAACTCTCGGTTGCAAAATTACATCAAAAAACCGAAATATCAAACAAAAGATTAAAAATTCTCGCGATTTTATGTTTTATTGTAATTTTCCAGCCCCACTCATACTCCAACATTGTCCTTGCCCTCGTGCCTGATAATGAAAGTTTCATTCTAACCATTTCCTTTTGAGGTGTTGCCTTGATTTTTTTTGGGGGGCTAATTCGCTTGTGTGGGTGAGAAGGTTTTGTAACCGTTGCGGTAGAGGTTTTGGTGGTCAAGATGATGGATATGATAAATCTAAAAAATGTTATTGTTTGTGAAAATATCTCGGGATATTCCCCTGTCATAGGAGGGGAATCGGAATTTCCCAAAAGTGGTATCTTTGCACTTTCACAAAAAAACTCCGAAACAATGACCGTAACGCTTTTCAATGGAATAACCAACCAACCGCCCCTTCTGAGGGGGTGGCAACCTGGCAACCTGGCAACCCTTTTCGTAAAACCCTTACGCGCGCGCAGGAAAACTATTTTTTCAATTATAAAAGTAAACTATAGTGTATAAGTATTTATGGAAATGCCTTGCCACCCTGCCAGGTTGCCATCCCGTGGAAGTGACCGCTTTGCCCATCGGAAGTGACTGCTTTAGCCATCGGAACTCAGTCATTTAGCCCTCGTAACTCAGCCATTCAGCCACCGTAACCCAGTCACTTCTGCTCCGCATCACAGAAGTCTAAACAACCGTTAATGGAAAGGAAAATATCGAAGAATGTGCAGATAATTTCTACTAACTGGGAATAAATGTCTATCTTGTTTGCGCCTATCGGAAATTCTGCCTAACTTTGCAGCGTGACAGAACGTCGAAATGAGAAAAGAAAGTAAACAACGTATTATAAACTCAGGTATGAAAAGGACAACATTACTGACTGCGGCAGTAGCCATCGCACTGACGGCAGGCGCACAGAAGAAGTGGACGCTGACCGACTGCATTGACTATGCACTGCAGAACAACATCACCCTCCAACAGGCCAAGCTCCAGAAGCAGTCGGCCACGGAGGAACGCAAACAGGCCAAGGCGGCGCTGCTGCCCTCACTGTCGGCATCGACGAGCCAGACGGTCGGCTTCAGACCCTGGTTGGGGAGTGGTGTCACGACCGTGACAAACGGTACGGTGAATGCCAAAGTGAACAAGACCTACTACAACGGCAGCTACGGCATCAATGCGCAGTGGACCGTATGGAACGCAGGTCAGAACCGCAACCAGGCCAGACTGAGCGAGGTGAGCGAACAGCAGGCCGAGCTGGAGACGGAAACGACGGCCAACAGCATACAGGAGCGCATCGCACAGCTCTACGTGCAGATTCTCTACATGAATGAGGCCGTGGCCGTGAACCGCCAGAGTCTGGAGACCAGCAAGAAGAACGAACAGCGCGGACAGGAGATGGTGCAGGTGGGCAAGATGTCGAAGGCCGACCTGGCACAGCTGACCGCACAGCGCGCTTCGGACGAATACACCATCGTGGAGGCGGAGAGCAACATCGCCAACTATAAGCTACAGTTGAAGCAACTGCTCGAACTGACTGGAGAAGAAGCGTTTGAGGTGGAGATGCCGGCAGCATCGGACGAACAGGCTCTGGCAGAGATTCCCTCGCTGGCATCCGTCTGGGAGGCTGCACTCGGCAGGCGGCCGGAGATCAAGAACGCACGGCTCGGACTGGACCAGAGCGACCTCCAGATGAAGATTGCCAAGGCCGGAGCCATGCCCACCGTCAGCCTGAACGGAGGACTGGGCACCAGCACTGCCTCCATGAGCGCACAGAATTGGGACAAGCAGGTGAAGACCAATTTCGACGCCTCGGTAGGCGCGTCGGTCAGCGTGCCCCTGTTTGACAACAGAAAGACAAGAACCGCCGTCAACAAGGCGCGCATCCAGCGCCAGCAGGCGCAGCTTGAACTGCAGGACCAGCAGAAACAGCTCTACTCCACCATCGAGGGCTACTGGCTCGACGCAGAAACCAACCAGCAGAAGTTCCGCACGGCTCTGGCCACCGTGGAAAGCGAACAGGCCAGCTACGACCTGCTGGAAGAGCAGTTCCGCCTCGGGCTGAAGAACATCGTGGAACTGATGACGGGCAAGGACCGCCTGCTGTCCGCACAGCAGAACCTGCTGCAGTCGAAATACACGACCATCCTCAACCGCCAGCTGCTCCGCTTCTATCAGGGCGAGGCCATGACGCTGTAACCGACAAGTCACAAAACCGAATACGAAACAAATACACCATTTTTACAATATGAAGAACAAGAAGATATGGATGGCCGTAGCAGCCGCCCTGCTGGTGGCCATCGCCGCCTTCCTCCTGACAGGGAGTAAGAAACAACAGAACGTGAGATACGAAACGGCCAAAGTGAGCCGACAGGACATCAAGAACACCGTGACGGCCACGGGAACCATCGAGCCGGTAACGTCGGTGACCGTCGGTACGCAGGTCAGCGGCATCGTCTCGAAGCTCTACGTCGACTACAACTCGGCGGTGAAGAAGGGACAGGTCATTGCCGAACTGGACAAGACCAACCTCATCAGCGAGCTGAACACCGCCAAGGCCAATCTGGCCAGTGCGCAAAGCACCATGAACTACGAGCAGACCAACTACGGACGCTACAAGACGCTCTACCAGAAGGGACTGGTCAGCGCCGACGACTTCGAGAACGCACGCCTCTCCTACGACAAAGCCCGCCAGCAGGTGGCCACCGCACGGGAGAATGTGCAGAAGGCACAGACCAACCTGGGCTACGCCACCATCACCTCACCCATCGACGGCGTGGTGCTCTCCAAGGAAGTGGAAGAGGGACAGACCGTGGCCGCATCGTTCAACACCCCGGAACTGTTCACCATCGCACAGGACCTGACCGATATGCGCGTCATTGCCGACATTGACGAAGCCGACATCGGCGGCGTGAAGGAGGGACAGCGCGTGACGTTCACGGTGGATGCCTTCCCCGACGATGACTTTGAAGGACAGGTGACGCAGGTGCGCCAGCAGGCCACCACGGAGAGCAACGTGGTGACTTACGAGGTGGTCATCTCCGCTCCGAACAAGGATTTGAAACTGAAGCCGGGACTGACGGCCAACGTGACCATCTTCACGCTGGAGAAGAAAAACGTGGCCGCCGTGCCTGCCAAGGCCCTGCGGTTTACGCCCAACGAGACCCTGCTGCAGGACGGACAAAGCATAGAGGACTGCAAGGGCGAACACAAGCTGTGGACCCTGGAGAACAACGTGTTCAAGGCCCATGCCGTGGAAATCGGGACAACCAACGGGACGACCACCGAGATTACAGGCGGAATAGGGGAAGGCACTGACGTGCTGGTGGACTTCACCATCATGGGAGGCGGCGAAGCCGGAGAGCCTGAGCAGCAGGCCAGCAACCCCTTCATGCCCCAACCCCGCGACAACAAGAAGAACAACAACCAGAAAAAGTGAGGCACCATGGCTGAAGACAACAGAAAAGTGGTCATCGAGCTGCAGAACGTGAAACGCTACTTCCAGGTGGGCAGCGAGACGGTAAAGGCGTTGCGCGGTGTCTCCTTCAAAATCTACGAGGGAGAGTTCGTCACCATCCAAGGCACGTCGGGTTCCGGAAAGTCTACGTTGCTCAACCAGTTGGGATGTCTGGACACGCCCACCAGCGGCGAATACTATCTGGACGGCGTGGCCGTGCGCTCCATGTCGAAGACCGAGCGCGCCCATCTGCGCAACCGGAAAATCGGTTTCGTCTTCCAGAACTACAACCTGCTGGCCAAGACCACCGCAGTGGAGAACGTGGAACTGCCGCTGATGTACAACAACAAATACAACGCGCAGCAGCGGCGCGAAGCGGCGGTCAAGGCACTCCAGGCCGTCGGACTGGGCGACCGGCTGGAACACAAGTCCAACCAGATGTCGGGCGGACAGATGCAGCGCGTGGCCATCGCCCGCGCCCTCGTCAACGACCCCGCAGTGCTGCTGGCCGACGAGGCCACCGGTAACCTGGACACGCGCACCTCGTTCGAGATGCTGGTGCTGTTCCAGGAACTCCACCGCCAGGGGCACACCATCATCTTCGTGACCCACAACCCGGAAATTGCGGAGTATGCCAGCCGCAACATCAACCTGCGCGACGGCAAGATCCGCGAGGACACCGTCAACACCCACATCAAGTCTGCGGCGGAAGCCCTCGCAGCACTGCCGAAACCGCAGGACGACTAACCGTTTTTCCTTTTTCACACAGAACAAGCATCCATCATGAACATACTCAACCTTTTCAAAGTCAGCATAAGAGCCGTGGCCAACAACAAGATGCGCTCCTTCCTCTCCATGCTCGGCATCATCATCGGAGTGGCAGCCGTCATCATCATGATGTCCATCGGACAGGGTTCCAAGGAGAGCATCCGCGCGGAACTGTCCACCATGGGCACCAACCTCATCAATATCCGGCCGGGAGCCGATATGCGCGGCGGCGTGCGGCAAGACCCCTCCAGCATGCAGACCCTGAAGATGGCCGACTACGAACGCATCATGCGCGAGAAGAAATACGTCACGAAGGTCTCGCCGGAAGTGACCGCCAGCGGACAGGCCATCTGCGGCAACAACAACACCAACACGACGGTCTACGGCGAAAGCCCCGACTATCTGGACATCAAGCAGTGGAGCGTGGAACAGGGCGACTGCTTCACGCAGGAGGACATCAAGAAGGCCGCCAAGGTGTGCGTGGTGGGCACCACCATCGTCAGCGAACTCTACGGCGAGGGTGCCGACGTCATCGGGAAAACCATCCGCTTCAAGTCCATCCCCATGCGCATCGTCGGCGTGCTGAAGTCGAAGGGATACAACAACTGGGGCATGGACCAGGACAACGTCATCATCGCCCCCTACACCACGGTCATGAAGCGCATTGCCGCACAGACCTGGTTTTCGAGCATCGTCTGCTCCGCCATTACGGAGGAACTCAGTGACGATGCCATCGAGGAACTGACGGAGATTCTGCGCGACAACCACAAGCTGAAAGGCGACGCAGAGGACGATTTCACCATCCGGTCGCAGGCCGAGATGATGGAGACCATGTCGTCCACCATGGACACGGTGACCATCATCCTTGTCGTGGCCGCCGCCTTCTCGCTCCTCGTCGCAGGCATCGGCATCATGAACATCATGCTGGTCAGCGTGACGGAACGGACCAAGGAAATCGGACTGCGCATGGCCGTGGGAGCGACAGGACCCGTCATCTCGCTGCAGTTCCTGATCGAGTCGGTGCTCATCTCGCTGACCGGCGGACTGATCGGCATCCTTGTCGGGTGCTCGGCCAGCAAGTTCGTCGTGCCCATGTTCGGAATGCCGTCGAGCGTGCCGGCGTGGAGCATCTATGTGTCGTTCTTCGTCTGCGTGTGCATCGGTGTCCTCTTCGGCTACATTCCGGCACAGAAGGCCGCCAATATGGACCCCATTGAGGCTATCCGCCATGAATAAACGGCAGCAAATCCTCATACACGTCGCCACGTGGGTGGTCATCTTCCTCTCGCCGCTGATGTTCATGAACCACGGCAGGGGAGTGTCGCTCGGGCAGTTCCTCATTGCCTGTACCGTGCCGCTGACGTTCATGGCGGTCTTCTACATCAACTACCTGTGGCTCACGCCGCGCTATTTCGTGGCAGGACGGCACACGCGCTTCTTTGTTGCCAATGCCGTCCTGGTCATCACGCTGGGCATTGCCCTGCACCTGTGGATGACGTTTTCCCACCGGATACAAGACAACCACTATCCCGATCCGCCGCTGATGCTGACCGTGGCCTTTGTCGTCCGCGACATCATCAACCTGGTCATTGCCGCAGCCATCGCCACCCTGCTCCAACTGGCCCTCCGCTGGCAGAAGGCCGAACAGGCGAAGAAGGAGGCCGAACTGGGCAATCTGCGCTCGCAGATCAATCCCCATTTCCTGCTCAACACGCTCAACAACATCTACGCGCTGACGGCCTTCGACACGGCGAAAGCGCAGCAGGCCATCGAAAACCTCTCCAAGATGCTGCGCCACATCCTCTACGACTACCAGCAGCCGGAGGTGGAACTGCACGACGAGGTGGAATTTCTGAAGAACTATATCCGCCTCATGAAACTGCGGCTGGCTCCGTCGGTCGATGTGCAGGCTTCGTTCGACATGAAGGACGGCAGTCAGAAGGTGGCACCGATGATTTTCATCTCCTTGGTGGAAAATGCCTTCAAGCACGGGGTCAGCCCCGCCGTGCCCTGCGAAATAAGAATCAGCATCAAGGCCGACAACGAACGCATCGTCTGCGACATTGTCAACTCCAACCACCCGAAGACCTCCGACGACAGGAGCGGCCACGGGGTCGGGCTTGAACTCGTACAGCGCCGCCTCGAACTGGCCTACAAAGGACGCTATGAATGGATTCACGGCGTCAGCGGAAATCCGGAAATGTACCACTCCACTATAACCATCAGACTATGAACATCATCACCTGTGCCATCATCGACGACGAACCACTGGCCGTGGAACTGTTGAAAAGCTACGCCGAAAAGACACCCTTCCTGCAGTTGCAGGGAGCCTACGGCAGTGCCGTGGAAGCCATGAGGGTCTTGCGGGACAATCCCGTCAACCTGCTGTTCCTTGACATACAGATGCCGGAACTGTCGGGCATCGAGTTCGCGAAAATCGTTCCGGAGAAGACCCGCATCGTCTTCACCACGGCATTCCAGCAATATGCCGTGGAGGGCTATAAAGTCAAAGCCCTCGACTATCTGCTCAAGCCCATCCCTTACGACGACTTCCTGTCGGCGGCCAAGAAAGCCCTCGACTGGTTCGCCTTTGTCCGCAAGCAGGAGACTTCTGCGCGCGACCGCTTCATCTTCGTCAAGAGCGACTACAAGCTGGTGCGCGTGTCCCTCGACAGCATCCTCTATATCGAAGGGCTGAAAGACTATGTGCGCTTCTATCTGGACGACGGAAGGAAAATCATGTCGCTCATGAATCTGAAGAAGCTGGAAGATTTCCTGCCGAAGCCGGAGTTCCAGCGTACCCACCGATCGTATATCGTCCACCTGAACAAGGCAGAGTCCGTAGACCGCTTCCGCATCGTTTTCGGCCAGGATTTCATCCCGGTATCCGACTCTTACAAAGACAGCGTACAGGAGTACCTCGACTCCCATACGCTGACGTAACTGGTGTCCGGTGCGCCCTTGCGCGCCGACCTCTTACATATTCATGCCGCCGTCAATTTGGATGACCTGTCCCGACACGTAGCTCGACATATCGGAAGCCAGGAACAGGCAGACGTTGGCAATGTCGTCCACCTGGCCGCCACGGCGCAGGGGAATCTTCTTCATCCACTCCTTGCGGATGTCCTCGGGCAACTGGGCCGTCATGGCCGTCTCGATGAAACCGGGAGCTACGGCGTTGGCACGCACGCCCTTGGGGCCGAGCTCCTGGGCAATGGACTTGGCCAGACCAATCATACCGGCCTTCGAGGCGGAATAGTTGCACTGTCCGGCGTTGCCGTGAACGCCCACCACACTCGACATGTTGATGATGGAACCGCGGCGCTGGCGCAACATAATGGGCGCACAGGCATGGATGAAGTTGAAGGCCGACTTCAAGTTCACGTTCAGCACGGCATCCCACTGCGCTTCGCTCATGCGCAGCATCAGACCGTCCTTGGTAATGCCGGCATTGTTCACCAGAATGTCAATCGTGCCGAAATCCTCCTTCACCTTGTTGACCACAGCCTCCGTCTCGGCAAAGTCGGCAGCGTTGCCTGCGTATGCGTTGCATTTCACGCCGAGTGCCTCAATCTCCTTGCGGGTCGCCTCAAGGCCTGCGGCCATATCGTCGTTGAGGACGAGGTCAGTGAATGCGATGTTTGCACCTTCCGTTGCAAATTTCATGGCTACGGCCTTGCCGATGCCACGTGCTGCACCTGTGATGAGTGCAGTCTTTCCTGTGAGTAATCCCATAATTCTTGTATTTACATTATATTATGTATTGTTCTTCTTGAAGTTTCCCAGTGCGCCGTACACGAACTTGGCGACCTGGGGTCTGGAGTCCTCCTCCGTCATTCCATGGGCAATGCGCCCGTAGATGTAGGGCACTTCAAGCCCCTTGATGCAGTAGTGCGTGATGTCGGCCACCAGGTCCACGTTGTCGATGTCAAACTCCCCGGCCTCCTTGCCTTCGGTGTACACCTTGCGGAACAGCTCCACCTCCGCATCGTCGAAATTCTTGCGTACCTTCTCCACCATCCAGATGTTGCGGAAGAACTCGGCGCGCAGGTTGCCGTTGCGCACCACCGTCTCGCGGATCATGCTCAGATGGGTGTAAATCAGTTCGATGACCTTGTCTTGCGGACGGATGCGTTTGGCGGCCACCTCGTCCAGTTTGTCGGACAGACGCTCCAGCTCGCCCTCGATGACTGCGTAATAAATGTCTTCTTTCGATTTGAAGTAGGTGTAGAGCGTGCGGCGACCCTTGCCCGAAGAAAGGGCAATGTCGTTCATCGTCGTGTTCTCCATGCCATTCTTGGCAAACAACTGACGGGCTACATCCACTAATTTCTGTCGCGTCTTGGATATTGACATAGCGTAACTCCTCCTTTGTTCGTTTTTTCTTGCACACGTGTTCTGTCGTGTGCAAAATTACGCAATTCTTTTGTGTTGAGCAAAACATTTCCGCAATTTTATTCCGTCGGAGGCATTTTTCCCCGAAAAAGTCCGCCGACACCGCACCCGTATCGTCCCGACCGGGCGGCGCGTTTCAACGCGAACCGATGTAGAGGAACACCATGCCCAACAGCACCAGGAACAGGTCGACAGCCTTTGCCCGCAGGTTTTTCTCGTGGAAGAACGCCGCACCGAACAGGAACGAGACGATGACCGAGCCGCGCCGCACCATCGAGACGATGGAAATCATGGCATCGGGCAGCGACAGCGAGTAGAAATAGACAAAGTCGGCCGTGGAGAGGAACAGGCTCACCCCGATGATGGACCAGTGCCAGTGGAACGGGGTCGTCTGCCGGCGGTTGGGCCACCACAGCACGGCCAGCATGACGAGCATCATGCCGCATTGGTAGACCGTGTACCACGACTGCACCATCATGCGGTCCAGTCCCACGCCGCCGTGGCTCATGGGAGCCATGAGATACTTGTCGTAGAGGCCGCTCACCGCGCCCAGAATGGCCGCGCCCACTATCATCCAGACCCAATGGTCGCGCCGGAAGTCGATGCCTTCCTTCTTGCCGCTGCGGCTGAGCATCATGAACGACATGACGGCCAGCAGAACGCCGACCCACTGCCAGCCGTTGAGGTGTTCGCCGAAGACGAGCATCGCCCCCACCAGCACCAGCACGGGGCGCGTGGCGTTGATGGGGCCCACGATGGTCAGCGGCAGGTGTTTCATGCCGAAATAGCCGAGCACCCAACTGCCCAGCACGATGAGCGACTTCAGCACGATGTAGCGGTGCATCTCCCATCCGCCAGAAGCCACGTGGAAGACCGTGCCGTCGAGCACCTCCGTCTGTCCGCTCAGCACGATGAACGGCAGGAATATCAGTGAGGAAAACAGGGTGTTTAGAAACAGCACCGGAATGACGGCATTATCGCGGAGCGCCTCCTTCTTGAAAGCGTCGTAGAAACCCAACAGGGCTGCCGAAAGGAAAGCCAACAGTAACCAAGTCATCTCTTATAGTATATTTCCATTCTTTTGAAAGTCAATAGTCCACGCGCTCCAAGAACAACGCCTTGGCAGGCATCGATTCGCCAGCCTGCGTGCGGCTTCCGCTCTCAATGACCTGACGGAATTCGTCGAGGGTCATCCTGCCTCTGCCGACCTCTATCAGTGTGCCTACCACGGCGCGCACCATGTTGCGGAGGAAGCGGTTGGCGGTGATTTCGAAGTACCACGCTCCGGGGCCGTTCTCGTGCCACGCCGCGTGCGTCACCCGGCAGAGCGTGGTCTTCACGTCGCTGCCGGCCTTGCAGAACGCCCCGAAGTCGTCGTGCTCCGTCAGTATGCGCCCGGCCTCGTTCATCCGTCCGAAGTCCAGCCGATAGTGGGTCTGCAACGAATATTGCCGGGAGAAGGGGTTCTTGCCGTAGTGGATGTAGTAGCGGTACGTGCGGGCAGTGGCCGAGAAGCGCGCGTGCTGGTCGTCCGGCACGCGCTCCACGCGCTCCACTCCGATGTCGTAGGGGAGCACGCCGTTGAGCCGTGCGGCCAACAGGCCACAGTTGTCAATGGGCGTGTCGGTGTCGAAATGGGCAGCCATCTGCCGCGCATGGACTCCCGTGTCGGTGCGTCCGGCTCCCGTCACCTGCGTCTTCTCGCGCAGCAGGAGCGACAGCGCGCGCTCCAGTTCCCCTTGGACGGTGATGCCGTTGGGCTGCACCTGCCAGCCGTGATAGCGCGTCCCGTCGTAGCTGAACCATACGAAATATCTCATGGTTTCTTCCGTTTTCCGTGTATTCAACTCAGACCGTCAATCTCCCCGTCGACCAGACGGATGCGCAGTGCCTGCGGCGACTTCGGCAGTCCCGGCATACGGATCATGCTGCCGGCAATCGCCACAATCATCTCCGCTCCGGAATTGATGACAATGTCGCGGATGTCGAAGTCGAAGCCCTCGGTCACGTCGTAAGCCTTGGCATCCTGGGAGAAGGAATACTGGGTCTTGGCGATGCACACCGGGAAAGAACCGTAGCCCAAAGCCTCCGCCCGACTGATTTTGTTCAGCGCATCGGCAGAGAACGTGACGCGCGCGGCTCCGTAGATGCGGCGGGCCACGGCCTCAATCTTCGCGCTGATGGTGTCGCCGTCGGCATACATCATGCGCAGCGGCGCGGACGGATGCTCCTCGATGGTCTCCGCCACGAGGCGCGCCAGTGCCTCAGCCCCTGCGCCGCCCTGCGCAAAGGCACTGTTGAGGGCGAAGGGCACGTGCAGCTCGGCACAGTGTTCGCGGACGAGGTCGATTTCCTCCTCCGTGTCGTCGGCAAAGCGGTTGAAGCACACCAGAACGGTCTGCCCGAACGCCTGCAGGTTGCGGATGTGCTTGTCGAGATTGGAGAAGCCGCGCCGGACACCCTCCGCGTCGGGCCGGCGGATGGCCTCTTCCGCCACGCCGCCGTGCATCTTCAGTCCCTGCAGGGTGGCCACGAGCACGGTGAGGGCAGGCTGGATGCCGGCCTTGCGGCACTTGATGTCGAAGAACTTCTCCGCGCCGAGGTCTGCACCGAAGCCGGCCTCCGTGACCACGTAGTCTCCGTAGGTCATGGCCATCTTGGTGGCGACAATCGAGTTGCAGCCGTGGGCGATGTTGGCGAAGGGGCCGCCGTGGATGAGGGCAGGCGTGTGCTCCGTGGTCTGCACGAGGTTGGGGTTGACGGCATCCTTAAGCAGGACGGCGATGGCTCCCCCCACGCCCAGGTCGCGCACGTAGAACGGCTTGTCCTCCAGCGTGTAGCCCAGCAGTATCTGGTTGATGCGGCGCTCCAGGTCTTCCAGTCCGGAAGCCAGGCAGAGCACCGCCATGATTTCGCTGGCGGGCGTGATGTCGAAACCCCCTTCCTGTACGCAGCCGTTGGAGTGGGGACCCAGTCCGGTGACAATGTGTCGCAGCGATCGGTCGTTCACGTCCATCACCCTGCGCCAGAGTATCTGCTTCATGCCGAAGCCCTCGGCCTGATGCTGGTAGATGTAGTTGTCGAGCAGGGCTGCAATCATGTTGTTGGCCGTGGTGACGGCATGGAAATCGCCGGTGAAGTGGAGGTTGATCTTGTCCATGGGCAGCACCTGTGCATAGCCGCCTCCAGCCGCTCCGCCCTTCTGCCCGAAGCAGGGGCCGAGGGAGGGTTCGCGCAGCGCGAGCACCACGTTCTTCCCGATGCGCGAGAGGCCGAGCGTCAGTCCCACCGACACGGTGGTCTTCCCGATGCCGGCCTTGGTAGGCGTGATGGCCGTGACCAGTATCAGGCGGCTCTGCTTCACCCTTTCCTCGTCGATGAGGTGGAGGGGCACCTTGGCAATGTATTTGCCGTAGGGTTCGATGGCTTCCGTGTCGATGCCCATGGCGGTGGCCACCTCGCTGATGGGGGTGAGCCGGGTTTCGCGTGCGATTTCTATGTCTGTCTTCATGCCGTAGATATTATAATGTGTGTTTCTTAGATTTGTTTCTTTAGCGTTTGTCTTGCAGGACGATTTTCCACACCGCGGCGGCGTTGGCTTCCAGGCGCAGGCGGACGGGACTGTCGGGTTGCAGGATAACGGCAGACTTCTTCCTGCCGACCAGTTCCGTGGCCGGATAGCGGCCGGGCTTTAGTTGCAGGCAGTCGAACGCGTGGCGGGGCAGGGTGACGTGCACCTCCGTGTCGTGGTCTGCGAAGTTGGCGGCCACCAACAGCAGTTCCTGTCCATCGTGGCGGAGGAAGGCGTACTGCCGTTGCATCTGGGGGTTGACGTACATCAGGTCGAAGAACGCGCCCTGACTGACCGCCTGCTCGTTGCGTGCAATCTGCAGGAGCTTCCGGTGCTGTTCGTACAGTTGTTTCTCGCTGTCCGTCAGTCGGTTTTCGGCTGCGCGGCACAGTGTGTCCATGCTCCAGTAGTCGAAGATGGTGGTGCGCCCGTCGCATCCGCTGAACCCCTCGTGGTCCATGCCGCGTTCGCCGTATTCCTCTCCGGCGTAGAGCATGAACGGGTTCTGCTGCATGAGCAGCGAGACGGCCAGAGCCGGAATGCCGCGGCGGCCGTCGCCGGCAAAGAAGTCGCTGGCAATGCGCTGCTCGTCGTGGTTTTCGAGGAAATAGAGCATGTGGCTGCGGATGTCGTCCGTCTGTTGCCAGGCCGATGTGATGGCCGATGCAGGTCTCTGTCCCGTCGTCACGGCGCGCAGGGTGTCGTACATCCCCACCTTGTCGTAGAGCAGGTCGAAGCCTGCGGCGATGTAGTCGCGGTAGAGGCCGGGATTGTACACCTCGCCGACGAACACCGTTCCGGGGAACCGTTGCTTGACGATCTGCGTGGCGTAGGTCCAGAACGCCGTGGGCACCATCTCCGCCATGTCGCAGCGGAAGCCGTCCACGCCTTTGGCCGCCCAGAACAGCAGGATGTCCGTCATCTTCTTCCAGGTGTCGGGCATCGGAATGTCGTGGAGGATGCCTCCGGCATAGTAGTCTACGCCGTAGTTGAGCTTCACCGTCTCGTACCAGTCGCCCGTGCCCGGCGCATTGTCGAAATGGTCGTTGCCGGTGGCCTTGGCCGGATATTCCGTGTAGGGTTCCACCTCGCCGTGGTAGAGGTCGAGGTAGGGCACGAAGGGCTGTCCGGGACAGTAGTAGAAGTTGTTGCCCACGGGATCGAATCCCCGATCGGTGTGGTCGTCCTCGCCGAGGTCGCGCACGCCTGCCGGCTTGCAGACGGAACTGTACTGGCGGGCCACATGGTTCGGCACGAAGTCCACGATGACCTTCAGCCCGGCCTTGTGGGTGCGCCGGAGCAAGGCTTCAAACTCCGCCATCCGGCGGCTGACATCCGTAGCGAGGTCGGGGTCGATGTCGTAGTAGTCGGCAATGGCGTAGGGAGAGCCTGCGCGCCCCTTGACCACGGCCGGGTGCTGGCGCGGAATGCCGTAGGCCGAATAGTCGGTGGTGGTGGCGTGGCGGATCAGTCCGGTGTACCAGACATGGGTGATTCCCGTCTCCGCCCATTTCCTCAGCACTTTCGGCGTGAAGTCGGCCATCTTGCCGCATCCGTTCTCTTCGATGGTTCCGCCGGGGCGGCGGCAGGTGTTCCTGTTGCCGTAGAGACGGGTGAACACCTGATAGATAATCTGTTTGTCTTGCATACTTGGGTAGGGTAGGGGCTGTATGGAAAAGACAACAGGCGCAGGATAACCCACGCCTGTTGTGTCACTATACGATGCCGTGTGCGCTGACTTCCTTGTCAATCTTTCCTATCATACCCTGGAGTGCTTTTCCCGGGCCGCACTCGGTGAAGTCGTCTGCACCGTCGGCTATCATGTGCTGCACGATTTGCGTCCAGCGCACGGAACTGGTCAGCTGGGCAATCAGGTTCTGCTTGATTTCGGCAGCGTCGGTATGCGGCAGTGCATCCACATTCTGGTAGACGGGACACTGGGGCTGGGCGAACGCCGTCTGCTCGATGGCGGCCTGCAGCTCGTCCTTGGCAGGCTGCATCAGCGGAGAGTGGAACGCACCGCCCACCTTCAGCGGCAGGGCGCGTTTGGCTCCGGCGGCCTTCAACTGCTCGCAGGCCTCGTTGACGGCCTCGATGTTGCCGGAAATCACCAATTGTCCGGGGTTGTTGTAGTTGGCAGGGACGACCACGCCCTTGCCGCCCTTGCTGACCTCGGCACACACGGCCTCCACCTTGTCGTCGGGCAGACCGATGATGGCGGCCATCGTGGAGGGCTGCGCCTCGCAGGCCTTCTGCATGGCCATGGCACGGGCGTAGACCAGCTTCAAGCCGTCCTCGAACGTCAGAGCACCGGCAGCCACGAGGGCGGAAAACTCGCCCAGCGAGTGGCCGGCCACCATGGCCGGCTGGAAGTCCTCGCCCATGCAGATGGCGGAGATGACGGAGTGGAGGAATACGGCGGGCTGCGTGACCTTCGTCTGTTTGAGGTCTTCGTCCGTTCCGTTGAACATGATGTCCGTTATACGGTATCCAAGAATCTCGTTGGCTTTTTCAAAAAGTTCCTTTGCCTTGGGGTTGTTGTCGTAGAGGTCTTTGCCCATTCCCACGAACTGGGCTCCCTGACCGGGAAATACAAATGCTTTCATTGTCTTGTCTTTATAAATAAGTGGTTTCCGCCTGCAAAGGTAGTGCAAACCGAGGGAAAAACCAAATTTGTCGCGATAAATGTTGGCCTTGTCGGAGAAAAGTGTTACCTTTGCAGCACAGGAAGAGATGGCGTACTTCCAAGTCCCATCGGTCTTCCTTCCATACCAAGGATATAGCCACTACATTTCGGCGTGAGCAATTCAGTAGCGGCAGGGGGCGGAATGGAAACTTCTTAGAAACTGTTTTGGGCAGTTGCCCAAACATTCTAAGGTTTCTATCTTCCCCCTATCTTTTTCCGAAACGTTATAACGTCGCGGGCAACATCATCGGCATAGGTCTTGATATAATTGTCAAGTAATGATAATATATTATCGGTATCGTTGTTTCCCATATCTCTAAAGATAATATGCTATCAGTTTGCAAAAGTACTGCCTTTTAACACACAAAGGTAATATACGTGTTTTGGCGACCGCCACGCTATCGTGTAGAAGGGCTTCTCTCACTCCTCATGGGCTATATGGGTCATCATAAGAGTGGGCATCAACTTGATTCTACCAAGGGATTATCCTATCGCTTTGCTTCACTCCGAATCACTCCAGACTTCGGATGACCCATTATGGCTCATCCGGAATTTGGAGTGATGCCTTATGTCTGGTGATAATCAGATACTTAGTCGGAAGCACTTCTCTCTAATACCTTTATATACAAGACAAAAAGAATTCAAAAGTCCTAATTCGCATACGCCGTAAAAACAATATCGTTTACGATGGTCAGATGTTGAGCAAACGTCTTGTAATAAAAGACTTGCATAAGCGAAACCGATAGCAAGATACATATTCAAAAAATTTCCATCACTCCAAATTCCGGATGAGCCAATATTATTATTTAGTTGAAAACTTCCCTCCGAATTTAGGCTATTACTTGTCAAACTCTTCCCTAGACAGCAATATAGTTTGGTCACCATTTTCTACAGTAATACTTTGGACATTTTTCCCATAAAAATTATAAATGTCTGTATAAGAATAAGGCTTAATAACCTCTTTGCCATTTATATTAATAATTCCTCGATTACTAAAAGTCAAATTGTCTTTGGTTGGAGAAGCCACAAGGCATAAATCATTGTCAAATCCCCATATATAACTGTATTTACCAAAAGCAATTATTGGTTCTGGTTCACCTGCTTTAAGAACTCCCCATTCCTCCTTCTTGTTTTGTACAGCAAAATTATCACAATTGATAGGGGGAATTATAGTCATATACACTGGTTCTATGATTAGCGTTCCAAGATATCCATTGACCACGCCGCAATATCTACCTTTTCTAACCAATAAGTATTTGCTCGTAGTTGGAATAACGCAATCAAAATTCTGATAAAATATGTCGTTAATTGGGAATAATTTAAGAGGAGAGTCTTGTCCTTTTACATAGACTATCCTTGACTCTTCAATACCTATGTTCCGAAGATAATCTTTTGTCACCTTAGGTTGACCAAGAGAATTTTTCAAGTTGAATGGTTTTGTTAAAATCTTCATAATATTTACGCTTATATAAGTAAGATGTATTCTTTATTTTCCAGATATTTCCATCGCCTCCTTCGGCACATACGCCGTAGCCACCAGGCATCCGTCAAACAGTTCTACTACTACCCTTTGCTGGCCAGCAATCCTTGCCACTCTTCCATGGATTCCCTTGAAGTCGCCATCGGTGACCACGACATGGTCGCCCATCTTGT